>CALARM010000737.1 GCA_937888925.1 uncultured Synergistia bacterium
AGTCCCTCCTGATACTTACTCAGTAAGTTATTGTTTATATCGTTAAGTGGCGCACATGACTTAAATATTATATCGTAATTCTGGTATGAAATGGATATTTCCTGTGAACTCACTTCTATTTTCCTTTCGTAATCATAATCTATCTTGATTATAGCACAAAAAATTAAAGAAAAAAATTGATCTTTTTGTTGTTTCCTGCCAGCAAATGAAATTTTTTCTTCCTATTTTCTTTAAGCTACTAAAGATATATAATGGTAAATAAAATTTAAGTGGCAATTTTCAGTTTTTGCAGAAATTTAACAGATAGCTGATAGCCTGAATAAAGGAGCTTAACTATGTCATTTTCCGTCTTACTCTGTGATGATGATCCTCAGATGTGTGCTATAACATTGAATATCTTCGAAGAAGAAGGATACCTGAAATATAATCTCCAGGAAAAAAATGTAGCAGAAAGGATGGATATTCTGAAAAAACAGAAACACCATCTTACAATGCTGGATAAATATCAGATACTCTCTGCATTTAATATGGCTGACAACTCGGGTAAACTTAAAAATCCCTGTGTAAAAGGCTTCAATTTTGATATTGTTACAGAACAGAAAGAAGCAATTGAAAAGATAAGAAAAAATGATTATGACATAATTATTACAGACTGTGATTTCAGTGAACATGGAAAAGGTGATGCCATAGGCGGGGTATGTATAATCGAGGAAGCATTCAAAAAGAAAAGAACGGGACTCCGCCTCTATTCTGCCATGCCTCCTCCTCTTCTTGGTAATTACGAAAATTACAGCAAATATAAAGAGACTGTAAACAGGCTCGGCACAGGTGAAGTGTTTATAACAAAAAACAGTAATACTATGATAATAAAAGAAAAACTACTTGGCGTAGTAAATGAAGTAAAAGATTATTATGTTTCCAGCCTGTTAGACACCGGAAAGAAAATAGAACTACTCGGTAAAATAAATGAAACTCTTTCAGCTATGAGAAAGTTCGGCAGTTCCATTACAGAATTTTTCAATAAATATGAAAGTAAAATAAAACATTATTCCCATAACCCTGAGAAATCTCTCAGAAAAAAACTGAATAGAGCCATAGTAGAAGAATATGACATACCGGGTATAAAAGATGAACTGAAAAGAACACTGAATTCTCTCCTGTCTTTTGACTGCTCCATAACTTTTTCTTCAATATTTGTAAAGGAAGCGATAGGGATTGAAGAATTACAGGAACTGATTTTTCATAAAGAACAGGAGCTTCAGGTATGGATAGGTGATTTTCTGAAAAAGATAGAAACTATTATTGAAAATGTAACAATAGTAGAACAAGAATTAGCAGGGACAGCAGGATATATGGCAGAGTATATTGAAGGATCATCCCTCTGTGACCGGCCCTATATCCATACTGAAAAGAGAACAAAAAGACAGAAGGAACTCTATGAAGATAAAATAGAAGACAATTTTGAATATGTTTCATTCTTTATAATACGACTTGCCCATCTCTGTCCTGCTCCTTATTTTTCGTACCCTACGGAAAGAGAAGAGTGGGAAAAGACTCTCCTTGAAGATCAGATAAGGTTTATTTCAAGCCTGTGGATACCATACGGCAACCGTTCTGTTGAATTAAGGGTTCTCCATAATAAAAAAGATACAAACGATAAAAATAATTATCTTGATATTTATCTTATCGGTAAAGTCGCCCACCTGAGAGAATCCACATCTATAGAACTTGCAAGAGAATTACTCAACGACATGGATAGTTTTATAAGCAGGACG
Source organism: uncultured Synergistia bacterium (assembly GCA_937888925.1). The sequence continues at coordinate 1,776 of CALARM010000737.1, forward strand.
GAAAGGAAATACAGATTTGAAATTGTAAGATCAGAAGAAGAATTTAACAGATATTTTAAGCCCTTTGACTTTACCTGTATAAAAGAAATAGAAAAGACTGTAGAAAAAGTAAATATTCAGGACATAAAAGCTTTTCTTATATATCCTTTCGGAAAACGAAATTGTAATAATAAAATTTTTGAAAATCTTTCTTATTACGGCCATGACTTACTTTTTTCCGTTGCCCTTTCGCCGACACAGCTCAATTACTGGGAAGAAACGGAGCTTACGGAACTCTATGAAAAGATAAAAGAGGTTGAAGAAAGGGATAGAGTCGATAGTTCTATTATAGAAAAAAGCACCGGAGGATTTAGTAAAAATAAAATGCCCGTAATATCCCTCCTTATTCATCATTATCTGATGAAATTCAAAAAGGCATTTCATATGAAAATTCAGGTTGCATCACCTGTGCCGATAAAAACATCGATTTTAAATGAAATAGGTTATGAACTTACAGGCGGCAGTACGGAGAATTTTCAGATTAAACTCCCTGCAGGAGAAGAAGAAGAAAAGATTTGCAGAGATAATCTTACTTACTGTGAATTTACTCTACGGGGAGAGGAAAAACTTCCTCAGAGACTTCGGAGATTGCAGTATATGACCACTCATGATGAAGCAATTTCTGCTTTTTTCCTTCCTGTTCCCGGCGGAAAAGGAGTAGCCGGTGTCAGGACTTCAGCAGAGACTGAAAGTCCTTTCCCTGGAAATCTCCCTTCCGGAGGAGGACTTCTCGGCGAAGTTACCTACAGGAAAGAGAAAAAACAGGTCTTTATAAAAAATGAAGATCAGAGACAGCATATTTATATAGTCGGTAAAACAGGATCAGGGAAGAGCACTCTTCTTAAATCTCTTATTATGTCGCGAATTAGAGATGGTTCAGGAGTCTGTCTTATAGATCCCCATGGAGACCTCTGTGATTATTTCCTTCCCAGAATTCCGAAAGAAAGAAAAGATGATGTTATACTCCTTGATACATCTGATAAGGAATATCCTGTGGCGCTGAATATGCTTGATGCAAAAAAGAAAGAAGACAGAGAGTTTTTGTTACAGGAATTACTGAATATATTTAAAAGACTTTATGAAGATAAAGATTGGATCGGCCCTGTATTTGAAGAAAGGATTCGTATTGCAGTGGAAGTGCTCTATACTCATCCGGTAGCTGCCACTATACCTGATATCAGTAGATTCTTCCTGGATGAAAATTTTAGAGATTTTCTTGTCTGTCGCCTTAAATACGGAGATCTTTCAGAAAATGTCAAACAGTCTATTGAAGATGTAAGAAACACTGACTGGGGTAAAGAAGCAGGCCCCTACACTACAAGTAAATTTACCCATTATTCCAGAGATACTTATTTGAGACTTATAACAGGACAGCCTGACTGTAAGATTAATATAAGAGAGATAATGGATAATAAAAAGATTTTGCTCTTAAAACTTCCTAAAGGAAAAATAGGAGAATTGAACTGTTCTATCCTTGGTATGCTCATACTTTCCCGTCTCCATCTTGCCTGTATGGGCAGAGCAAATATGCCTGAAGAAAAAAGGAATGATTTTTACTGTTTTATTGACGAATTTCAGACTTTTACAACTACGAGACTTGCAGACATACTGTCTGAAGCAAGAAAATACAGACTCAATATGACTCTTGCCCACCAGCATATCAGTCAATTAAAACAGGCAATAAGGGATTCTGTTATGGGAAATATCGGCACTATAATGAGTTTCCGTATTGGACCTCTGGATGCCATACTGGTGGAAGATTATTTCACTCCTTATTTTAATAGACATGAACTGGTCAATCTGCCTTACTGGCATGCTATATGCAGGCTTCTGATTGATAGTCAGCCTTCGGAACCATTTATGATGAAAACAGTTCTGGATGACATACCTGTTAATGAAAATATAGCAGAAGAAATTATAAAGAATTCCAGAGAACGATATGCAAGACCTGTGAAAGAGGTTGAGGAAATCAGGAATAAAATTGAACATGTTTATATGAATTTTTAGAGGCTTAATTTGATGTTTTCATTGGTTCCAGAAGGAAGAAACATTACTTTACCATTTTCCGGAGACTTTAATTTAAAATTTACCAGAAGCCTTAAAAAGGTAGTTTCCGAAATAATAGAGCATCTTAATAAATTATATTTTCCGGATAAGGCCCTTACTTTCTGGATGTATCATTCCTATGATCTTCATCTTTACAATTACTTTCCGGTAAGAGCAATTCCGGTTGATGAAATAATTTCTTTCCTGAGAAATGTTCTTCACGACAGGAGTTGTTATGATAAATTTAAGGGCTATATTGATTATATACAGAAAAACTATGAAGACCCTCATGATATAATAAACTACAGACTTTTAAAAGAATTGATATTTAACCGGTCTCCCCAGGGAGAGGTACCTCCTTCGGAGATCGTCAAAAGAGCAATAGAATATGTTCCTGTTAAAATAGATGATAAGATTTTTCAGAGGCCACTGAAAGAGAGGAGAGGTATATGGTATTCTCTGGATGAAGACGAGCAAAAAAAATCATCTATTGATAACATAGAAGATTATATTTTTAATCTCTTTCTGGATTTTAATCTTATTCCTCACAGAGGATATGTTTACCCTGTAAATTCATACGGACAGATCATGGGATTTGTTATCATTGAAATGGACAGAGAAGATCGTGATGAAATTTTTCTTCTGGAAAATTATCTTCATTTTATGTTCTCACACATAGAAAGAACAAAGGAGATTAAGTTTATAAGACAGGTTATACTATCAATCAATAGAAGGCCTCAGAGGAATTTTAATGAGATAATTCTTGAAAATATCCATTTTACGCAGAATCTTGTAATGGGACTTCTGTTTGTAAAAGAGAAAGGGATATATAAACTTCTGTCTCTGAAAAAGTTCGCCATTTTGTATCCTGTACCTTATATGAAAACATTATGTTACGATGATGAACCGGAACTCTTCAGATATTTTGAAAATAATATAATCAGTCTCCAGAGGGATTGTTCCTTTTCCCTTGATAGTGTATCAGAAACAGAGTTTCCTGATGTTTTATTAAAAGAATACAGCCAGCTAGCAATAAAACCTCTCTCCAGACTTTCCGTGGTATTTTCTGCCGGCATGGAAGAATATATGTTTCAGTTTTATTATGTTGAAAAACCTGAACATCTCATGGATAATTTAAACAGTATTCTGAGAATAATTTCTCATGTATATACCCTTTATGAGCTTCACCAGGAATTGCTGGAGAAGGAAAAAAAAGCAGAGTGGGAAAAACTTTCAGCCGGCATTTCACACAGTCTTACAAAAATTGTTGCTATTGCCAGAAGCCCCGTGGAATGTCTTGATGTAGAGGAACTCATAAGGAGAGATGACCTTTCGGAAAGGTTATTTCAGAGTAAATTTTATCTTGAAAAATTGAGGAAGAGGATAAATTTTATCCATAAGGCCTCAGGCAGAAGATTTAAAAAAGAAGAATTTGAAGAACTTAACATCTGGAGGGAACTATTATCGGCTTTTAAAGATGCATGGAATTATTATCTTATGGACGGTGATTTGAAAAAATATGAAGTTTCGCCTGGAGTAAGTGCGAAATTCCCTTTTATGATCCCACCTGTTCTTGTTTTTAACGGAAGTGAATATATATTTTATGATGAAGTGAATGAAGATTATCTGAAAAAACATTTTTCTTCAGGAATATTCATTAAAAAAGAGAAAAGAATTCCGGAGGAATTATTCAAGGAAAAACCTGTTTTTACTCTTCCGGGAGAGGTATTTTCAGCAGTTTTTGAGGAGATTTTTATCAATGCCATAAACTATTCGGAACCATCTGATGGATTTATAATAATAGATCTGAAGGCAGATTTAACTGAAAATAATGAGTTTTATATTGAAATAAGAAATAGTGGAAAAGAATATAAATTTTATCTTACAGAAACAGGTAAAGGATGGGGACTTTATGTGATCAAGTATTTTTTTGAGGAAGTTCTGGGGGGACATATTGAAAAGACTTATGGCGGTGGAAAAAATATATTGAAGTTGACCTTTAATAGTTTTCAAACTTTCTTCTGGAATTTATGATTCAGGGATAAAACAGTCAGCTTTCAACGTGCCCTGTCTGTTCGCTGATAGCTGACTGTTGATTAACCTTTTCTCCTATTCCCTGGCATTTAAAAAGCCTTTAACCAGTTCATCCAGTTCTTCTTTGACATGTTCCTCAAGTTCTGTTTCAGACATTTTTCTCTGTTCTTCTATCTTTTCTATAGCCTCTCTGGGAGCTAGATATCCAAAGATAACACCCATAAGACCTGGAAGATACCTGTCATAGGTATAAATGTTTGTCATAAACACAGGAGCCAGGAGCATTTCTATAGTTTTTTCATCAAGACTTTCATCCAGGTATAGAGAAGTCTTGTAAGTCACAGAACCCTCTCCATCAAGATCAATGTCCCATTTGCCGATTGCTATTTCATGATTTACCCTGGTAATGTACTCCATAACTTCCTTTCTTCTATCTCTCTTTGTTTTTACATCACATATACTGGCTATTATTACTTTGGTATCATTTTGTACAGAGATTATGCAGTTCCATGAACCATTATTACCTCCTATGTTCGGTATAGCAATTACCTCATCATCTTCGAACTTTTCAAACTTTATGTCCATTCCTTCCAGATTTTTTGTAACACAATCATAAATTTTACCCATTTCCATTCTCCTTTCTTTTTTTATTAAAAATCTCAAATTTTATATACAACTTATACTTTATTGTTGATTAAAACCTTGTCAATGTCACAATTATATCGATAGATTGATATTCCTCATTGTCTTTATCAGTTTTATATGATTCTCCAGTGCTTTCAAGCTTAATCTCAATAGTCTTATATGATTTTTCAATAACTTCTATGCTGATTTTCCCGCCGTCATCGGTATAATTGATAACATGTTCTATCAATCCCTGGAAAAAATATAGCATTTTTTTTCTGTCCATAAAAACAGGAGTGTCAAATCTGTAGTCTTTCTCGCAGGTAAGACATTTCTTATTAATTGTGTCTTTACATTTATGGATTATTTCATCAAATAGAATTGTTATATCAAAAATGCTTTTTTGATTTAAACCTGAGGCTTTATTCAGCATCTCTTCATAAACTGAACCTGTCCGTTTTAATTCTTCGAGAATATGGGCTACGGCGGGAGAAATTTTATCATTCTTATACTGGAGTAAACCGGTAAAAAACCTGATTTTTACCGGAGTTATAAACAATTCAGGCAGATATTTACCTGCAGAGTGAATTTTGTTATTCAAAGATATTACTGACATATGAATTACCCCCGAAAATATGAAAGGCTCTACCTTCAGTTTTTATTTTCCGGTAGATTACGTGTGATAAAGCCGCCTCAGCAACCGGTGAGGAGGATTAGTAGAGATAAACCGAATACCATAATAATTTGATTGATTTTAGTGAGCAGCATAGTTATAGCAACTCCTCCTTTCATAAAATAAATTTACCGGCTTATGCCGGTATGTCAGATATATATACAACTTATACTTTTTAAATTTAATATTATATAAAAATATTCTAAAAACTAATGTTGTACTAGATAACCTAATATCGACATTACCATTAGTAAACGCCGATTTTCACATAGGTAAAATAAATTTTATTAATAAAAGGAAAATTTGCAATAGAAATAGAAATAGGTTTTGTAATTTTTATTGAAAGGTATAATTTATGGATGACAGATTGACGTTTGATGATGAGGTAAAGTTAAAATATCCATCTCCTCTTGCTTTGACATATAACAGAATGGATTCTGCAGATGAGCTTTCCGCAAAACATTCACTTTTAGGTGATCTTTTTGAGGTTATATTAAAATATTATGGTACTATTCTCATAGGACAATATTTAAGAGATAAGAAAACAGATAGAAATATAAATAAAGAATTACAAAATTTAGAGAAGTCTTCAATTGGCCACTGGGTTGGTTTTATTCGGGTTATTTTAAAGGATTATGAAAAAGAAGAACTTATCTTTCCTAAACTACATTCATATTACAATCAAAAAAGTAATGATCTTAAAGCATCAATGGATTTGTGCAGATATTTTTCGAAAGAAAATAATAAAAAAATTGCAATACGCGATATGTTTGATCTTCTTACTAATTATCGGAATAATACTAAAGGACATGGTGGTACCGCTAAGATTAGTAAGTATAAGGAGATAATATCTTATCTTCAGCCGGCTCTTGAAGAGATACTTAAAGAGATGGATTTTATATGTAAATTACCTCTTGTTTATATAAAACAAGTGAAATATAGAGAAAAAGCTTGTGAACATGTCATTGCTATTCTAAAAGCCCTTCCTAAAAATAGTAAATATACTTGTAGTGAGTCAGAGCACCTTGAAGCTGAGCGTTTATATCTTTTTTCTGAATCGTGTGAGGAATTAACTCCTCTTTTTACAATTCACCCTTTGATGATTTATCATTCTTGTGATTCATGCAAACAAGAACAGGTCTTATTTTTAAATAAAGCTAGCAAAAATAAACTCGAATATCTTGATTATCAGTGTGGACAAATTACCACAATTACCGAATTTAGTGAAAAAAAAAGTTATATAAACGATTATAAAGAAATGATGTTCACGTTGAAGGCTGATGTAGACGATATTGAACAATGGCCAATATGGCAGGGAGATATAGAAAACTTAAAGGAAAAAGTAGAAATTGAAGAAATAAAAAAAGAACATAAGGATATGAAAAAAACTGATGATGTTATACATCGGACTGCTATTCAAATAAATAGTAAAGAGATTATTACCAGCCTGAAAAGTAATGAGAAAAAATTAGAAAAAGACGAAAAAATAACAGAAAAGAAAGCAAAAAAGAAAATTTTGCAGGAGGAAACAGTAAATATAAATAAATCATTAAATAAGAAATCAATTTTAATTTTTACTATCCTGGGACTTGCCATTGCTTTACTTCTATTCCTGAAATCGCCGTTGATTTTCTCTTATTTTAATTATAATCATGCTCTTTCACTGGCTAAAGAAAAAAAATATGGCGAAGCACTTAAATATTTAGATAAAGCTTTAGAAAGCAATCCTGATTCAGGCGAATTACTCTATGAAAAAGGAGAAATACTTTCTCTTCAGGGGAATTATAAAGAATCAGTTAATTTTTACGATAAGGCGTTAAATTCGGACAAAGAACATGCCAGAGCTTTATTGGCTAAAGGTGTCGCTCTCTATCTTATGAATGATAAAAATCAGTCATTTAAATGTTTTGATGATTTCTGTACCCTTTCTGAAGCAAAATTGAAATATTTCGATGTAAATTCAAAAGATAATGACGGATGGACACCTTTACATTATGCAGCATACATAGGACATGAAGGTCTGGCAGGTGTTTTTATGTCTTCAGGGGCAGATATTAATGTGAGAGATAATGAGAAGAAAACCCCTCTTCATCTTGCTTCAAGCCAGGGTAATAAGCCTCTGGCGAGATTACTTATAGAAAAAAAGGCAGAAATAAATGCTGAAGATCTGAGCGGTTTTACACCGCTTCATCTTGCAAAAACAAAAGATATGGCAGAATTACTTTTATCATCCGGAGGAAATGTAAATTCCAGAGATGGTCAGGGACAAACACCTTTATATAATCCAAATAAAGAACTGGTTGAATTTCTTATATCCAGAGGAGCAGAGATTAATATTAAAGATAATCTGGGAAGAACGCCTTTACATAACTCTGTTTATAAAGGATACAAAGAAGTTGCTCACCTTCTTATAACAAAAGGAGCAGATATTAATATTAAAGATAACACAGGAGAAACGCCTTTACATTTGGCAGTTAATAACAGAGACATTGTTGAGTTTCTGGTATTAAAAGGGGCGGATGTAAATTCTGAAGATGATAGAGGCCGTACACCTTTACATCTGGCGGTAATTGGAGGAGATATAAAAACAGTTGAATTTCTTATATCTCATAAAGCAAAAGTCAATCTTAAAGATGACCTTGAAGAAACTCCTCTGCATATTGCAGTAAAGGAAGGCAGAAAAGACATAGTAGAAGTGCTTCTGGAGGCCGGAGCAGATAAAAATCTTAAAGATAAAGATGGTATTACACCTTTGAAACTGGCGGAAAAAAACAATAATAAAGAAATAATGGAAATCTTCAAAAAGTTATAAGTTTAAGCTGTTTATGAATATGCCTGATAAAAGCTTCTATTTTAAAACATATTTTTTTATAATTTTATTTTTTTTATTCCTCTCCAGAGATATTTCTCTCTGTCAGACACCTGACGAAGGCTTGTCTCTCCTGAAGGAAGGAGATGAATTATATAATAAATTCGATTATTACAGCTCTCTGGATAAATACGAAAAATCCCTTGAGATATTCAAGAAAAACAATTTTGATGAAGGAATTTCTCTTTCACTAAACGGCATAGGGAATGTTTATAAGAATCTCGGTGATTATAAAAAAGCTCTGAATTATTATACAGATTCTCTTCAGGTAAAAAGAAAAACAGGGGATATGAAGGGGGAAGGTAACTGTTTAAATAATATTGCCGGTGTTTATAACAATCTGGGTGATTATCAGAAAGCTCTGAGTTATTACACAGAATCTCTTCAGGTAAAGAAAAAAATAGCAGATCTTGAAGGTGCCGGAACCTGTTTAAATAATATGGCCGGTGTTTATGATAATTTAGGAGATTATAGAAAAGCCCTGGACTATTACAGTGATGCTCTGGAGATAAACAGGAAAACCGGGAGTATTAATAGTGAAGGCAGCTGTTTGAACAACATAGGCCTTGTTTATTCATCTCTCGGTGATTATGAAAGGTCACTGGATTATTATGCACAATCTCTTGAATTAGCCAGAAAAGCAGGTTCTCCCAGGGGAGAAGGTATTTGTTTGAACAATATAGGCCTTGTTTATTCATCTCTCGGTGATTATGAAAAAGCACTGGATTATTACACACAATCTCTGAAAATAAAGAAAAAAACAGGATTACCCTGTGACATTACTGAAGGGAATATGGGAGATATTTATCTTTCTGAGGGACAACCAGAGAAAGCCTTTGAATTATTTAATCAAATAAAAGATACTGTGAGGCTGGGAAGATATTATCTGATTAAAAAAAATTATACACAGGCAAAAGATGAATTTATAAAAAAACTTTCGGAATATGAAAAACAGAGAAATGCAGACAGATTGTTCTGTTTATATACAGGTCTCGGACTTGCTGAAGAAGGGCTTGAAAACTATGAAGAGGCTAAAGGATATTATCTTAAAGCAGTGGATTTAATAGAAGAACAGAGAAACAGCCTGAATTTTTTCCAGAGGAAGAATTATTTTCAGGGAAAAATTTATTCTTTTGGCAGACTTGAACCATATGAGGGTCTTGTAAGAGTTTATCATTATCTTAATAATGATGATGAAGGCTTTTTATATTCGGAGAGCACAAAAGCAAGGCTTTTCTCAGAAGATATAGCAAGGAAATATGAAGGCAGTGATTGCAGGATTCCCGAAGCAGTAGCCCTGGAAGAAAGAGAAATAATTAATCTTATAGCTTCTTTATATAAACAGATGGAGATTGCTGAAGAGAAAGATAACTATGACAGAATAGTGGAACTGAATAGGGAACTGAAAGGAATGAAGGAAAAACAGGAGATTTTTATAAAGAAACTCAGACAGATTTATCCGGAATATGCTTCTATTATGTATCCGAAACCTTTAATGGCAGAAGAGATAAAATTAAATTCAGATGAAGTTCTTATAGAATATGAGGTAACAGAGAGAGAAACTCTTGCATATCTCATAAAGAATAAAGGAATAGTTAAAACTGTAGATGTTCGGATATCCAGAGAGGAACTTGTTAATCTTATCACATCATACAGGGGAGCTTTTGAAGATGTAAAAAATCTTTCTGATTTTTCCAGATTCAATCCTGAAACAGGGAAGAAGCTTTTTGATCTCTTACTTAAAGACCTTCTTTCAGAAGTGAAAAACGAGAAGATTGTTATAATCCCCGATGACATACTCTGTATACTTCCCTTTGAAGCCCTTGTGACGGAAATAAATAATTTTCATATGAAAGACGGTAAATACGGCCCTTATCCTGAAGGAGTTAAATATACAGGAGACCTTTACAGTATTACTTATTATCAGTCAGCTTCTGCTCTGACTGTTACGGAGAATCTCTATAAAGGAGGAGGGAAAAAAGGTCTTTTTGCAGCAGGAGACCCTGTATTCAGTGAACATGACGAGAGAATTGAACATAAGAATTCACCTGAAGACCCATTTTTACTCTCATTTCAGAGTGCTCTTACAGATGGAGGTTATTTTTCCTTTCAGAGATTACCGGCCACAGGAGAACTTATAAACAGTCTGTCTGTAATTTTTTCAGGTAATATAGACTCTATGACAGGGTTTGATGCAACAGAGACAAATGTGAAAAGTAAAAAACTTGATGATTATAAATACCTACTTTTTGCCACACATGGGATTCTCAATAATGATGTGCCTTATATAAAAGAACCTGCTCTGGTAATGACTCTTGTAAACAATCCTGAAGGAGAAGACGGTTTTCTCACTATGGGTGAGGTAATGAATATAAATATGGGAGCAGAAATATCAGTCCTTTCCGCCTGTAAGACAGGTCTCGGGAAAAATCTGAGAGGCGAGGGAGTTATGGGAATGGGAAGAGCTTTTCAGTATTCAGGTGTTAAAAGTGTATTGATAAGCCTCTGGAGTGTTGAGGCTGTATCTACGAACATAATGATAGAAAAGTATTTTGAATATTTAAAAGAGGGGGCCGGTAGCAGGGAAGCTCTCCGTAAAGCGAGAGCTTATATAAGAAAAGAAGGTTATGAACATCCCATTTTCTGGGCTTCTTTCATACTTGTGGGGAATTAATTTAGCAGTAAGCTTTTTAAGAGTGAAGAAGGAATTTTTTATTATAATATTGAATTCAAAATATACCGTTTCATAATTAAATTTTATACAGAAAGGGTGGCGAAATGAATATGTTTTCCGGAAAAAAGACTTTATGTAAACTTCTGGCCTTATCAGTTATTTTTATTATCTTCCTTGTGAACTCCTCTGTCATTGCTTCTGATGTCTACTGTCCTAAATGCGGAACAAAAGTGGAGTCGTCTGATGTATTCTGCCGTAAGTGCGGTAATAAAATGGGAGGAAGTTCTTCCTCGCCGGGTACATCCGGTTCATCCAATCTTATAAGAGGTGATAACTGGTCGAAAGAAATTTCTTTTAAAGATAAAGAAAGGGCAGGTGAAAACTGGGTTAAATCAGAGGAATTTAATAGTACGGGCGTATGGCATGTTTATCATAAGGGAGAGAATTCTAAAATATGTGTAAAACAGAAGATTGCAGTAGATGATATAACTAAAATGGAATTTAAGTGTAAATTACAGATAAATAGACGGGATGGCTCTGGATATCTTGCCTGTACATATCTTGATGAAAGCGAGAAGGAACTTGGTAGTAGTATAATTTTATGTGGTTATGATACTACTTATGATAATATGGAATTAAAAAATAAGCCATATCAGCATATTATTGAATCTACATTTGAAGCTATACCATGGAAAGCCTGTAGAATAGATTTTCAGGATGAATTTTCAACTTATTTATATGGTATAGAGAGTAAAGAAGTAAAATTTATTGAGATAAGACTTATCTGCACCAGTGTATATAATGATAGAACAGAAATATGGGCCGGCGATTTTGACCTTCGTTACAAAGGAGGATTGATAAAATGAGAACAAAAAATATACTGATTTTATTTTTAATAATATTTTCTTTTTTTATTTTATTTTCTATCAGTCTTGCATCAGATTACTGTCCTGCCTGTGGAGCAAAAGTAGAGGTTGCTAATAAATATTGCCCTGAATGCGGAGCCAAACTGGGAGGAAGTTCTTCATCTCCCGGTTCGTCTGGTTTATCCAACCTTATAAGAGGTGATAACTGGTCAAAAGAAATTTCTTTTAAAAATAAAGATTATGCTGGAGAAAATTGGGTTAAATCAGAGGAATTTAATGACACAGGTATATGGCATGTTTATCATAAGGGTGACGCATCGAAAATAACTGTAAAGCAGAAGATCGTAGTAGATAATATAGCTAAGATGGAATTTAAATGTAAATTGCAGATAAATACATATGCAAGGGGAATAGGATATATTGCCTGTACATATCTGGATGAAAGTGAGAAAGAACTTGGTAGTAGTATAATTTTATGTGGTTATGAAGGTGATGTTACTTACGATAAACTGGAATTAAAAAATAAACCGGATATGCATATTATTGAAGCTAATAACTCTATACAATGGAAGGCATGTAGAATAGATTTTCAGGATGAATTTGAAACCTATTTATACGGTATAGACAGTAAAGAAGTAAAATTTATTGAAATAAGACTTGTTTGCGCAACTGAAATAATAAATTGTTACACAACCCCTTCAAATAATAAATCGGAAATATGGGCCGGTGATTTTGATCTTCGTTCAAAAGGAGGATTGATAAAATAACCCTATTCTCTTAATCCCCTTCCCAGAATAATTTCACCTTCTGCTTCTCCTTTTTTGACAGGATGCTGTCTATTTTTTGATTCATCAGATACCTTTTCATGGACATACTGATATATTTCATCTACAGTGATATATCCGTTTTTATTCATATCAGCTTTACCTTCAAGTCCTTCTAAAAGGTAATAGGTAAATATGCCGTGTCCGAGATTATCTGACTCCATAGCAACTTCATTGGCACTGCTTGCACTTATGAGGAGTCTTCCTGTACCTGAGGAAAGCTGGGTGAGAAAATCATCCGAAATATTGCCTGCCTTTATAATTTCATTACAGAAAGTCTTTCCCCCTGAAGAACCACTGTAACAGGAATCTATAAAGAATACTATACGTTTTGAGCTTATTCTTGAAAATATTTTATTAATATCCTCCATAGGGAGAGCAGTGGCAAATAGTCTGTCAGGTTTTGCATCATAGGTTACAATATATTTTGTTAAACCGTCTGCTTCATTACTGTTCGGACTTACTTCAGGAGCTCCATGACCTGAGTAATAAATAAAAACAAGATCATCTTTTCTTGCTTTTTCGGCAAGGAATATGCCAAGGGCAGCTCTGACCTCTTCAAGTGTGGCATGTTCATTCAGAAGCAACAGGACATGATCCTTCTTAAAACCTGCTTTATTTATGAGATAATCATACATGGATTGAGCATCTGTATCACTGTATCTTAAATTTGAAAGAACGGGACTTGCATAATTTTTTATACCTATTACTACAGCCCATTTGTCTCTTTCTACGGGAGTATAGATTACGCAAAAAATCTTTTTTGCTTCTTTACCTGCAGAATCAACAGCTCTTATAGAGATAAAATTAGTCCCTGATTTTAACTCCATATCTCTTGTAAAGGGATATTCTTTTTTCCCCTCTGCTCCGTCGAGCTTTTCTCTCCATTCCGCTTCATCATCACTTTTACCTGAATAGATTGATATTTCAAATGATTTCAGTTCGTTTAAAGCCTTTGCAGTGCCTTCTACTTTTATCCTGTTTTCAGAGGTTTTAAAAGTTTCCCCGCTGGCAGGAAGATTTTTTACTTCTATAGATGGTCCTTCAGAACTTTTCTCTCCATTATAAGAAATTTTGTTTACTGAAGGAGTCGGAGTTATATCAGGCAATGATTTATATCCAATGGTTTCGGTAGCATTTGTTGCATAGTTACCGGGAAATTTTAAAGCTTCTTCCTTATTACTCCTGGCCTCATCATAGGCAGGGTCAATCTCTAAAGCTTTATCAAAACACCTGATAGCTTCTTCATATTGTCTGAGACTGCTTAAGGCTTCTCCTTTGTGATTCCAGGCAGTACTGAGATTGGGATTAACTTTTATGACCTTATCAAAACATTTTATAGCTTCCTCATATCTTCCCAGTTTATTCAATACTACCCCTTTGTTGCTCAATGCTTTTATATAGGAGGGATCAATTTCTAAAGCTCTGTTAAAATATTTGATAGCATCGTCATATCTTCCCATACTGTATAAATCTATTCCCTTATTGTTAAATTCTTCTGCTGTTTCTGCTCCGGCATAAGAAAGATTTAAAAAAAGAAAAAGAAAGATTGTTATAATAAAGTAAAAACCTTTATATTTCATATGTTTTTCCCCCTTTACTTCAATAAATTCTTTACTTCAGGATTATCTGGATCTAAATCTCTGGCTTTTATAAATGCTTTTTTTGCTTCTTCGTTATTCCCCTGTGCTCTGTAGGCTTTACCGAGCCCTATATAAGCCTTTACGCTGGCACAGTCATATTTGATTGCATTATAAAACCATGTTACTGAATTTTCATAATCCCTGTTAAGGAGCGAGATCATGCCGAGATTGTAATAGGCTGTGGCACATGAAGGATTTATATTTATTGCCTGTCTGTACTGTTCGGCTGCTTTGTCGAATTTATTTTGATTGTAATATTGATCTCCCATATTTATATATGGAGCTTCTTCTGAAAGCATACTTTTTATTCCCATGAAATTTTCCGGAAAAGCGAGAAAGAGTTTTAAGTTTTCACAATAATAATCAGCAAGTTTTTTTATGTCACTTCCTTCTCTTTTTGACATATCTTCCGTAACAGCCATGATTAACTCTCCTTCAGAAGTAATTATTACTATCTTATTGTTTATCGTTTCAACTTTAATATCGGCCGGTTTAATGCCTCTGGCAATTATATATCTGAGTCTTGCTGCAACTGTTCTGGCTTTTTCTAAAGGAGAGGAACGGCTTTTAGAGTCTTCTATATTGAAAAAAGGCTGTGAATTTATATATATGTCACCTGTTATACTTCCGGGAATTTTTTTCTCATAACATGTGATATTCAGTTTAATTCTGTAAATGTAGTTTATACCGGCAGAGAAATCATTGTTCTCCGGCTCTATTTCAATGGCTCTGGTAAAGTAATTTTTTGCACCTGTTTCATCATTTAAATTCATATAGCATAAACCGGTTTTATAATAAATAGAAGCTTTTCTGTCAGAATATTTAAGAGCTTTTTCGAAATATTCTATAGCTTCTTTATATTTTTTATTAAATCCGTAAATAGTTCCCAGGTTTTCACAGGATTTTCCCGATTCAGGATTGATTTGAAGTGCTCTTTTATAAAGTTCTTCTCCTTTTGTCATATCTTTTTTAGCATAAATATTTCCAAGGTAATTCATTAATAAAGGATTATCGGGATGTTTTTTGAGGAGGTTTTCATATATTCCTGCCAGTTCTTCTGTTTTTCTGAGTTTTTCCGCCGTAAAAGATAGATACTTATAGATTTCAATAAAATTACTGTCTTCCTGAATACTTTTCAGAAAGTAATTCCATGCCTCATCAGGCCGGTTTTCTTCATAAAGCTCAAGACCGGTGCAGAAATTTTTAAAGGAAGATAAATTTGCCGGAGTGTTAACATGGAGTTTACTGTCTTCCGGTAAAGACAGGTTAAGGTGATTTGCCACACTGATAATAATTTTTGACTGAATATCGAAAAGGTTTTTCAGCTCATCTTCTGAAGGATTTCCTGTAAAATCTTCTTCTGCTGTTACTTTACCGTTTTTAACATCAAATAGTTCATATTTTACCTTTATTTTACTGTCTTTTCTGTCAATAGTCCCGCTTATAATATAATCAAAAGAGAAAGCTTTGCCTGTCTGTTTTTTTAATGACAGATCGAGAGGTTTATTTATATCTATTCCCAGTTCATCCAGTTCTAACAGAATTTTCTCTCTTTCAGGGCTATTTATACCTTCAATAGAGGAAAGTTTCTCTATAAAAGTTTCGGTAAATCCTTTTCCCAGCGGGCTGTCAGAGGAACAATAAAAATTTACTACTCCTGTATTAAGAGTTTTTGCCGGAAAAGAGTAAGAACATGTTATAATCAGAAATATGGCAATTAACAGACATCTGTATTTCAT
>CALARM010000738.1 GCA_937888925.1 uncultured Synergistia bacterium
TTGCAAGGAGGAGCGAAATCGCTCTCCTCCTCTCTATAAAATCTTATTCAAGCTCTTTTATATAATTTTTAGCTTCTTCTATATGTTCACCTGCCGGAGCTAACATTATATATTTTTTAAAATGTATTAATGATTTTACTATTTTCCCCTGTTCTTTATAAATCAGTCCGATTTTAAAATGTGTTGCGCTATCAGAAGGATCTATACTCAGGATTCTCAAATAACTCTCAAGGGATAATTTCATATGTCCGGCTATATAATAAGCCTGGCCTAATTTACCAAGAAGTTTTATATCATCCGGTTTATCCTTTAATTCTTTTTTTAATTCCTTTATAACTTCTTCCTCTTTTCCTCCTTTCCTGTCTCTTTCTTTCTTTTCTTCCCTGAAGGTTTTACCTGCTTCCTTTTTCTCTTCCGGTGAAGCACCTTCTATCTGAGAAATATACTCTCCTGCTTCTCGTTTAAAGTTGACATCTTCAGTCAGATTCTGACAGAGCCTTAAATATTTAAGGGCATTAAAAATATTACCTTTGTCTCTGTAAATCATAGCGAGTTCGAAATGTATCCTGTCATCTTTTTTGTTAACTTTCAGGTATTCTTTATAATGAAAGATAGCTTTATCAAAATCAGAGGCTTCCTTATATAATTTGCCGAGGGTCATTTGTATGTTCACTTTATCGGGACTATCATTAAGCATGTCTTCATATTTCTTTATTTCTTTATCTATATCTTTCAATTCTGCCTTCTCGTCTGTTTCCAACACTTCAGAAGATAATTCCTCAACCTGGCTGATATAATTCTTTGCTTCTGAAAGCAATTCCGAATTATTTGCTTTTCTGGCACATATTTTAAGGTTCTCCAAAGCCTCGCTGTATTGTTTCTGCTCCCTGTAAATCAAAGCCATATCAAGATAAATCCGGGCATTATTTGGTTCGATAGAAGAAACTTTCTTATAATAATCCAATGCTTTAAGCAGGTTTCCTTCTTCTTTATATAACTGTGCGATTGCAATATTATTCTGCAGATCATCAGGTTTTTCTGATAAAACTTCAAGTAAATCAAGAATCTGCTTATTTTCTTTCACAACCATTTCAGATTCTTTTAATGTCAGCTCCCTTGTTTCACGGGTAACTTTTACCGTTTTTACTTCCTTTGTTTTTCTGGAAAGGATATCAGCTTTTTCTACCGGTTCCGGAGGAGAAGCAATTTCTTCTCTCATTTTCTCCTCTTTTTCTTCAAGTTCTTCAATCTCTTTTATATAATCTTTAGCTTTCTGTTTTAAAGACTCATCGCCGGCTGTTTTTACACATAATTTAAAATGGCGGAGTGATTTCAGGATATTCTTCTTATCTCTGTATAAAAGCCCTAAATTAAAATTGGCTTCACTATAATTTTTATCGTATTGCAGAGCTTTCTCGTAAAATTTCTGAGCTTCAGACAGTTTCTTTTTTTCATAATAAATAAAACCGAGTTTATTGTAATTTACAGGATCTTCAGGATTCTTTTCTATCAATTCCTTATAGTATTCTTCAGGTTCTTTATATACTTCAGGACTTATTTCTTCCGTCTTATGCTCATATTCCACTGCTTCCACAGGAACAGTAATTTCTTCCTTTTTTTCAGGAATCTCAATTTTATCTGCTCTGTTTTTTATTTCCTCTATATTTTTTCTGGCTTTAACCTTCATATCCTCATCGTGAGATAATCTCAGGGTATCTTCAAAATGAACCAGAGAATCATTAAGTTTATTATCATCTTTCAATGAAAATCCGAGATCTTTATATAAAAGGGCTATATTAAAATGAATTTCACCATAATCAGGGCCAAGCTCAAGAGCTTTTCTGTAATTTGTTTCTGCCAGAAAGACATTCCCGTAATCATTATAAGCAAGACCAAGTTGATTATAAAGCAGAGGATCATCAGGCGAGCCTTTCAGCTTATCCTGATAATAAATGATCCTCTCCTGAGGCGCTTCGGGACATACAGGAGTTACTTTTTCTTCTATCTCCGGAACCTCTTCTGAAGGCACTACCGGTTCAGCTTCTTCTTTTTCAGGAATAATTTCTTCTTTTACAGGGGCCTCTGATTTTACTTCAAATTTACTTACTCCATCTTTTATTTCCTCTATATTTTTTATGCAGTTACCAATCATTTCTTCATTATCGGCTAATTTCAAAGCCTGTTCAAAGTGGATGAGCGAATCATTAATTTTTTTATCATCTTTCAATGAAAATCCAAGTTCTTTATATAAAATAGCTATATTAAAATGAGCTTCTGCATAATGAGGGGCCAGTTCCAGAGATTTTCTGTAATTATTTTCTGCCAGAAAGACATTCCCGTAATCATTATAAGCAAGGGCCAGTTCATTGTAAATTACAGGGTCTTCAGGTGAACCTTTCAGCATATCCTTATAATAATTCACTCTTTCCTGAGGTGATTTTAACCTGATAGTTTCTGCTACTTTTATCTCATCCGGTATTTCCTCTTCTATTTCCTCCTGTGCTTCTTCCTCTTCTATTTCCTCCTGTGCTTCTTCCTCTTCTATTTCCTCCCGTGCTTCTTCCTCTTCTGTTTCCTCTTCTATTTCCTCCCGTGCTTCTTCCTCTTCTGTTTCCTCTTCTATTTCCTCCCGTGCTTCTTCCTCTTCTGTTTCCTCTTCTTCATCAGGCTCTATAATTACTTCATCTTTATCGGCTTCTTTTTTCATACTTTCCAGTTTGTTCCACTCTTCAGTAAGATTGTCTATATACTTTCTTGCCTCTGCCGAAATAGTACTGTCAGAAGCAAGTTCAATGCATTTATTAAAATGTAAAAGAGCTTCATTAATTTTCTCATCATTCTTAAATTCAGGATTTATTTCAATTTGGGTCAGAATAACTCTTGCTATATTAAAATGAGCTTCTACATAGGTGGGATTTATCTCCAGAGCCTTATTAAATTCATCGATTGAGTTTTCATATTTATGTTCTTTAAAATATTCCTGCCCACTGTCATTATGGTTCTTGGCTTCATGGAATCTTACTGTTACTTCAGGCAACAGTTCGTTTGTACTGTATCTTTCTTCTCTGGGAGCAATATTTTTAATTGCTTCTATCTTCTGTATGGCCTTGTCAATTGTCATTCTCATACCGAAGCTCAGGAGTCCTTCTTTCTGGCGGGCCTGTCTGAGAGGTTCAATGGCTCTTTCGTCTCCAACCTCTCCGAGTGCCAGAGAAGCATGTTTTCTAATTCTATAATCTTCATCTTTAAGGGCTGCCACAAGATAGGGAAAGGCTTTACTGTATTTCGGAGTACCTAAAGCATTCAGAGAGGCAATCCTCACATTTAAATCCTTATCTTTTAACATCCTTATCAGATGTTCCACAGAGGACGGACGCTGAAGCTTTCCGAGAATAGTAACAGCCTCTTTACGAATATTAGAATTATCATCATTTAATATATCTGTGAGAGGCGAAACTATTCTTTCATCATTAACATTACCCAATTTTGAAATGGCTTCCAGTCTGGCTTTCGGGCTGGTAGCATTAAGCTGAATAATGGCAAGATCAATCTCACTTAAAGACTGAGAAGAAATGGATGGAATTTTTTCTTCTATTATGGCGAGAAGGTTTTTCTTCATTTCTCCTGCAGATGAGAATCTATTGGCCGGTTTAATATCAAGGGTTTTCTTTATTATACGCTCTATATCATCAGAAAGTTCAGATACCCTTTTTTTTACAGGTTCATAGGTAAAAGGTATGGGCATAATACCTGTAAGAAGATGGGACATAGTAGACCCCAGGGAATAAATATCACTTGCAGGTTCTGCCATGCCTCTGAACTGTTCAGGAGAAATATATCCCATGGTTCCTATGGCGGTTTTGGGGTTTGTATCATCCTGTATAGCCTTTGCTATACCAAAATCTATTAATATTACTTTCTCATCAATCTTTCTGAGCATAATATTGGAAGGTTTCAGATCACGGTATAATATAACAGGATTTCTGGTATGGAGATAAGTGAGAACATCACATATCTCTATAGCCCATTTAATTACTTCTTTTTCAGGAAGTCCCGGATTACCTCTCTCCTTAAGTACTGCAAGAAGATCTTTACCTTCAACAAAATCCATTGTAAGGTAATACCTGTCACCAATAGTAAAATAATCATATACCCTGGGCAAACTTATATGATGAAGATTGGCAAGAGTCTTGGCTTCACTCTGAAATTTATCAATAGCATAGAGTCTTTCTTTCTCTGTGCTGTGAGGAAAGCTCAAAAGTTCTTTAATAGCACAGGCTTTCCCGAGATTTCTGTCTTCTGCACAGTAAACTGCTCCCATACCGCCTGATTTAACAAGCCTGATAATTTTATACCTGTTAACAAGCAGGGTACCTTCTTCTACAATATTGGAATAGTGCCTTTCGCTTTTTTCAATAATACAGCCGCATTCTGCGCAGAATTTTGCACTGTCACTGTTATAGGCATTGCATTTAGGACATACTGCAGGCATATAAATTCCCCTCCTAAAGAGATGAGAGGCAAGCAGTATTACAATATACTGTAACTATTAGCTTATAACTACTCACCTCTCAGTAATTTTCTAATAACTCAAAATATCCATAAGGGGCTTTTTCGCTTTATTAATAGCCAGTCTCAACATACCTAAATTTGCATCTTTTGTTGCAAGGAGTAATAAAACCGCTTCAGATGTAACAAGTTGAATTATGGCAATTCCACTCTTGTACTGAGATATAAACTGTTCCAACTCTCCTATACCTGCTTCTGAACCAAGAGCTTCTGAAGATCCCAGTCCACTGGATGCTATGGCACCTAAAGTTTCCGTGTCGGCATCAATAGTACCTACAGACGAAATTATCAAACCATCTCTTCCGGAGATCATTACAGCTTTAACTCCATCGGTCTCAAGAATACCCTTGAGTATTTCCTTTGGACTTTTCACCAATGAACACATCCTTTCATAAAAAATATTTTATATAATATGACTAATCATCAAATTTCGGGAGAGGTCGAACCTTTAAAACACATTTTTCTCCCATTGTTTCAACCTTCAATTGAAATTTATCCTGAACAACCTCTACCAGGATTCCCTGGATATAGGCATGAAAAAGGCTGCAGAGATCTCCTCCCACCTTTTCCCCCTGATGGGCAAGAATAGAATAAACAGGACAGTGGTCAAAAGTAAGAGTAGCAGAAGTATCTACTATAACATAATCAAACTTGAAACTATCTTTCCACTTTCCCTGAAGATCCTTCAATATATCTTCAAAACCAGTCTTTTCATCTTCAAACATACGGGGTAAATGACTGGCAGCGATTCTTCCTGCAGTAGTTCCTACTGCTCCGAGAGAACCGCCTGCTACTTTGCGTAATGTTTTAGATATTGATAATAATCGAACTCCAAGATCTCTGGAAGCTTTTTCATAATCACTTTCATTAACCTGTACTTCTTCAATATTTCTCACAAGAGTACTCATAATCTGCGGTTTACCCTTCGACAGGCAAAACCTCTTGTCACCTCCTAATTCTAAATCAGGTTATATTCTCATACCCGGACCGGAGTCTTTTATATACAGGCCTGACTCAATACCTGAATTGAATTTACTGACCTGAGAATAAGCATGTAATAAACATTTTCCTTCCGTTACGCGTTATGCGTCACGAGAGTATATATCATTTATGCTTAATTCGATAATAATTATTTTCCTTACTTACAGTCACAATTATAAATGTCTCATTCTTAAATAAGCTTACTCGTTATTTCTATCCCATGACTGTCACAGTAAAAATTCTTACTGTGAGGAACACCTTCCAGTTCAATACAGGCAGAAGGACATATATAATAACATGACAGACAGCCGATACAATTAGACTCTTTTTTTACACAGGCAATTTTTTTTGTATCATCAAAAGAGAAAACTTCCACAGGGCAGACATCAATACAGAGCTGACAGGCACGACAGGCCTTATCATCAAGAGAAATCTTTATCTTCTGTTCAAAACCTTTTAGCATATCATCTCTCCACCTTTCTTACGAGTTTTCCACCCTGATAAATATTAACTGACAGTGGCATCTGGCCGGGAAGTGCATGAGTTGAGCAGGAAAGACATGGATCGTACAACCTGATAGCTACTTCCAGAGCATTTAACACTTTTTTGTCACTCTTTTCTATATAATGTATAGCTGCCTGTTTTATAGTGCTATTAATAGCAAAATAATTAAGCTGTGTTGCTACCATGAAATTGGCATATTTGACCCTTCCCTGACTGTCGCCTTCATATTCATGAATAAGAGTTCCTCTTGGAGCTTCAACCTGAGCAACACCATATGATGGTAAACCTTTTATGGGATCACGAACATTTTTACTGGTTATCTCAGGGTTTTCCAGTATTTCTATAGATCTTTCACATCCTGCAAGTATTTCTATAAGGCGTGCATAATGATGGAGAATAGATTTATGAGACGGTCTGCCGTAATTTTGCCTGAATATTTCAAGTTCCTTCTGAGCAAGAGGTGTTGCCATGGAATCACACACATTTATTCTGGAAAGAGAATTACCTCTCGTAAGTTTTAATTCTCCGTTATGCTCGAACATACATCCTTTAATATAACTGTCATGGACAGCTTTTTCCTTTAAATGTTTCTTCCAGTCTTTTACAGGAAGATCAGTAACAATATTACCCTTCGGATCCATTACCCTTATATCTCCGTAGGTAATATCATGTTTGCCCTTATTAACAGTTCCTACATTATAACATTCAAGATCAAATATGGTCATTAAGTCTTTCGGATCTTTTCCCTGCATTACAGTTTTTCCGAATTCAAGAGCCCACTTTGCAAGTTCCAGAGCTTCTTTTGCATATTCAAGAAGCTGTTTTCTCTTATCTTCATCAAGAACATAGCATATGCCTCCGGGCACAACTGCAATACCATGGGTAAATCTTCCTGTAAGAATTTCATTCATTTTCGACCCCAGGGTTCTCAGGCGAAGTGCTTTTTTAGCTGCATCAGGAGCAGCTTTAATGACACCAAAAAGATTTCTATCCTCAGGAGGACTGTCTATTCCAAGAATTAAATCCGGGCCGCCAAGAGCGAAGAAATGGAGGGCATGAGAGAAAATATTCTGTGAGAGGTTCATCAGTTCTCTGAGCAATACTGCCGCAGGAGGAGGAGTCAGGCCATAGGCCATATCAAGTGCCTTACCTGATGCAACCAGATGAGAAGTAGGGCAGACTCCGCAGATTCTTGCAGTCATCTGAGGCATTTTACTCATTTCCATACCTATAAGGTTTTTCTCAAAACCACGTAATTCTATGACATGCATGATGGCGTCCTTAACCTTACCGTTATCATCCAGTTCCACACTTATTGTAGCATGTCCTTCTATTCTTGTAACAACAGGCACTTTTATAATCTCTGTCATACTCCAGCAACCTCCTTTTCAGCTTCCCTCATCCATTTTTTAATGAGAAAAGTAGGCTTATTCCTTAATACAGGTGCGGCCATATAATATGAATAATAGGTACGGGCGAAATTTTCTATTTCTTTAATTATCGTTGCTTCTTTTATCTTTGTAAGCCTTGCCATTCTTTCAGCAACTTCTGTCCTTATATCTCTGTAAGGGTTCATTATTATTCTCGGAGTAGGGCCGGTACAACCTATACAGACCATTCCCTGGTTAGGACATGGTGCAAGGCACCTGTCAAGAGATACGGAACCCAGGCATATATATCCCTGTGAAAGTAAACATACATCCGGATCAGGTATACCTTCAATATTTCTCTTTAATTCAGTTACATCGGTTTTATCCATTCTTCTGTTACATTTTCCGCAGACAGAACGCAGATTTGTCTTTGGGAACTTGCCCTGAACTAAAGAACTGAGACCTTCGAATATAAAATAAGGATGGGGAGGACATCCGGGAAGGTAATAATCGACTGTTATAACCTCATCTATTGGGAGCGCTTCATTCTCGAACTTCGGAATCTTCGGAGAATCAGGAACTATTTTAGTAACTGTGCTGGGATTATTTAAATAAACCTTATCAAATATTTCCTGTGGCTTAAAAACTGTATTGGCACCGCAGATACCTCCCCAGCAGGCACACGTTCCCCACGCTATAATTGTCTTACATTTTTCTCTCATAACTTTTACAACATGACGGTCATGCTCTGTCCTTATACATCCTTCAATCAAGCCTATATCAGCCTGAGGATGTTCTTTAAAATCAGCAAGTATGGGACAGTAAACTATATCTATTACATCTATTACATCCAGCAGTTTCTCATGTAAATCTACAAGAGAAACATGACAGCCTGCACAGGTAGAAACCTGTTCTGTAGCAACTTTAATTTTCATTAACTGCCTCCTTTCTCTTTATGAACGGTAAGCTTCTTATAGCAGCCATTTTCGCCGGCATGAAGGATCTCAAGGTCAACTTTCCTTCCGCCGAGTATCTTTTCCAGAGCTCCTGCAAAAAATCCATGAGACATCTGGCAGAGTGCACCTTCCTGTTTATCGGCATAAGTATAAAGAGTATTTCTTACAATACAATCCTGGAACCACATATGTCCGACCCATTTATCACCTTCGTCTTTAAAATAAGAAGCAGCTCCATCTTCTTTCCACATGCCAAATCGCCAGTCAAGGCCTATATCATATAAAGCCTTTTGAAGTAAATCGATAGATTTCTCAAGGTCATCAGTCGTCTCGGAAAAATGTTTCACAGCATCCATACCTATAGTTTTTCCGGACTGAAAACCTACCACGCTGGCACTTCTCTGAAGTATCTTTTCTGCTCCCTGTCCGAGAGCACCAAGAAACATCATAATATCCTGTAATTTTTTTCTTTCTTTTACTATATCAGTCAATATTACGTCTCTCCTTTCATGAAAAATAAAACCGGATTTTTTAAAAAAAGAGGAAACACCACCGTTGATTTATATTTATGTAAATTCAGATAATATCACGTAAACCTACATAAAAACAACGTTAACCCCGGAGGTTCTTATCCGATCTCATTATTATGTAAACATTACATAAATCATGATCGCTTTTGATTACGTTATTTCAATTTTCTCCTTTCTTTATTGATATTTGTAAACTCTATTGATATTTGTAAACTCTTGATTACCTTACCAGTAAAATTCAGGCTTTACTATCAATCATTTACTTATCTAAGAATTTACCTTATTTAACCCGGCTTTTTAGCCATCAGTTGAAAATTTAGTTTTCTTAGTACCGCTCCAAATAAGTTCGTAACCATTTTATCAGCTTCTGCCTGA
>CALARM010000739.1 GCA_937888925.1 uncultured Synergistia bacterium
TCCTTTCCAATGCGATAGTTATAGCCCATATAATATTTTTCTCTCTTTTTCTTCCGGTTACTGTAAATATATGTCTGAGTTTTACTATGATTGTAATAGGGAATATGACACCTGTTTATCTGAATTATCTCGGTAAGGATGAAATATTCTGGTACTCTTATGTACTGGGTGTAATAACCAAATTCTTCTTTCCCCATCTTTACTACTTTGATATAAAATCTGCTGCTATGAACAGTTTTTATCTGCCTCCGGAATATACGATTTCCGCTACAATTTATGGTATTTTGTATATAGGTTTTATTCTTTTCCTTGCATGCTGGGTACTGGAAAATAAAGATCTTTAAGGAAGTGATAGAATGAAAAAAATAATTTTACTTATATTATTTTCCTTTTCAATCCTTATAGCAGGTAATTCGGCTTTAACTGTATCAAGTACTGTGACCGGCAGTGAAAATAATAAAGACAGTAACGGAGAAACATGTTCCGAATGTGAAAAACATTCTCAGAAAACAGAAGAGCATAAACACAGTGACGGAGAAACATGTTCCGAATGTGAGGAACATTCGCATGAAGCAGGAGGCCATAAAGAGGGAGAAGAACACAAAGAAGGAGACACCTGCGGTGTGGCCCATTATCATGACAGGTTTATTCTTGATGCCGTTCTGGAACAGCCCTGGAGACATCCTGAGAAACTTCGTCAGGATATGTGGTTAATGAGAATAGCCCCTTTGTCCTTTCTTTTTCTCCTTGCAATAGTATTGAGACCTGTAGTTAATAAATTTATGAAGAAGGTTGGGAAATGATGAATACTTCCAGAAGAATTGTTATTGCTGTCATTCTTTTTTCAATTCTTATTGGTTTTAGATTTTATCTTGATAAGCCTTATATAAAATTTGTCAATCCGGAAGTGGAAAGTGTTTACAGCCATTCGGTTAATATGGCTGCAGTTATTTTCGGAGAAACGAGAAAAACTATGGCTGCTGTGTTATGGGGAAGAGTGCTTAACTATCATACGGAAACTTCCCATGCAACCTTTTATGGCCCCAGAAAAGATGTAAAGCCCAGTGCAGACCTTTTTAAGTCTGAAGGGGAACAGATATTACCTATATTAAGATTGATTACTTGGCTCGATAATCATTTTATTAAAGCCTACGATTTTGGCGGTTATTTTCTTGCCATCACCCTCAATCAACCGCAAGAAGGGATAGATTTTCTTGAGGAAGGTATAATGAACAATCCTAAAAGTTATGATCTTTATCAGGGACTGGCATATATTTATTTCCATAAAATGAAAAATTACACTATGGCAATAAATTATGCAAAAAAAGCCCTGGATAATATTACACATTATCCTGAGAAGGATAATACGAATATACCTCTGGATTGTGTAAATTCCCTTCGTATAATAGGTCATTCCTATAGATTACTCGGCGACAGGCTCAATGCGAGAATATATTTTAATATGATAGGAACAATTTCTACTGATTTTGAACCTCTTCGTGACAGGCTTCTGTATAATCTGGATAATGAAGTATATATAATGGTTACTGATGAAACTCTGGATAAACTGAAAGGAAAAATATCGGAAGGTAAACTGGAGAAGGTAAAAAAACTGGCACATAAAGATACATCGGAAGAATTGCTAACAGCTAAATTGAAATCATTTGATTTTTCAGAAGAAGAGATAAAAGAAGTATTGAAATATGTAAAGAGATGACATGGACAGGGATTTCCGGGATTTTTGGGATTAAGGGGATGTAATGGCCTGTTTAGGAATGAAAATTTATTAATGATTTCTTTCCTCGCGTCACGCATTACGCGTTACGCGTCACGATACCTGCTATTCAGTGCCTTCTTTATTTGTATCTTCTTTTATAACAGTACATTCTCTTACACCCTGTCCTTCCACATCGGTTACTTCAAAATTAATATCCCTGTATATGAGTTTATCTCCTACTATGGGCGGTCGTCCGAGCATGTCAAGTATTAATCCGCTTACCGTATCTACCTCTTCATTGTCAAGCACTATATTTAAATGTTCTCCAAGCCTGTCAAGTCTGACAGTGCCTTCTACATGAATGATACCTCTTCCGTCTTCATATATTTCAGGTCTTTTACCTGTACCTTCTTCTATTTCTCCCACCACTTCTTCATAGAGATCCTCTATTGTTATTACTCCTGCCGTGCCTCCATGTTCATCCATTACTACTACCATATGGGAGCGTAATTTACCCATTACAAGAAGTACATCATTTAATTCTGCTGTTTCAGGTACATAGGGCACTTCTCTGAGATCTTTTCTGTCTATATTTTCCTTTTTGAGTAATCTTCTGAGTATGTCTTTTATATGTATTATACCTGCAATATGGTCAAGATCTCCGTCATATACGGGATATCTTGTATGAGGAGAGTCATGGACGATTTTATTAAGTTCGGCAAAATCTACATCCAGAGGAATGCCTGTCATCCTGACCCGTGGCACCATGACTTCACCGGCGCTTAAATCGCCGAATTCAAACAGATCCTTTATAACTCTGGCAGATTCCGGTTTGAGAAGTCCACCTTCATGGCTTTCTTTAACAATATATTCCAGTTCCTCCGGTGTATAATAATGTTCACTTTCCGAAATCTGTCTTTTAATACCGATAATTTTTAAAATACCTGTTCCTATAGCGTTGAAACCTATTACCATAGGATAGAGTATACATTGAACACATAGCATGAAAGGCGTAATCCAGAGGGATATTCTTTCTGCCATAAGCATGCCAAGTACCTTTGGCACCATTTCACCTAAAACTACATGTAAATAAGTAAGGCACGTAACTGCCATTATTTTTGCTATGACATAAATATTAATCCATTCCGGCAGTCCCAGGTATAACAGAAAGCCTTTAGACCATAGGGCCAGTTTTTGTTCCCCGTACATACCGAGTCCAAGACTGGCCAGAGTTATTCCCAGCTGGCCCGTAGTAGTATAGTTGTCTAAATATTTAGGATTATGAATAATGTTCCTTACAAGACCTGCCAGTTTGTTCCCCTGTAAGTATTGTCTCTCAATAAATGCCCTTGTAGTTCCTACAATGGCAAATTCTGCTGCTACAAATAAACCGTTCAGTCCTATAAGTATAGCAATTACAAAGATGACAAAAAGGCTATCCATTAGTCGCTTCCTCCTGTGAAACAGGTTTTACCAGGATGGAACGGATAGCACGATGACTGATCTCTTCTATTTCCAGTTCTATACCGTCAATATTAATATGTTCTCCTGCCATAGGAAGATGGCCCAGTATTTCAGTTACATATCCTCCTATTGTATCTACATTACCTTCCCATCGAACACCTGTCCACTGTTCTGCTTCATCGAGAAGCATAATGCCCGGTAAACGTACCCTTCCGTCAGGCAAACGTTCGGCCTTGAGCTGCTGGGTTTTGAATTCATCCCCTACGTCTCCCACCAGTTCTGCCAGCACATCTTCAAGGGTTATAAGTCCTGCAACACCACCGAATTCATCTACAATCATAGCCTGATGACATTTTTTTTCTTTTAACATAGAGAGCAATCTGTCGGCTTTTACAGTATCAGGTATGAACAGTGCAGGTCTCATTAACCTGTCAATGGATTTAATGTTTCCATGTTTTAAATAATGCATGACCAGATCTTTTATGTTAATCATGCCAATTACATTGTCAATTGTACCTCTATAAACAGGAAGTCTTGTATATGGGCTCTGGGCGACTTTTTCAAGTATTTCATCTAGGGGAGTTTCCACATCAATGGCATTGATATGAAGCCTTGGAACCATTAACTGATGTGCCGGCCTTATACTGAGTTGAAGAGCCTGATGTAATCTCTTATGCTCATCAGGTTCAAGGAGTCCTCCGTCTCTGCTTTCTGCAATAAGGAGATCAATTTCTTCCGGGGAATGAATATGCCTGTGTGCGGCTTCATCTTTACCGATAAGTTTAAGCACTATGGAACCACTTGTGCTGATTACAGGAATAAACCAGGAAAAGAGGGACATAGACCATGACATGGGTAAAATTGTTATAAGAGCAGTTTGAGTCGGATACTGTAAAGAAAGATATTTGGGAATAAGTTCTCCGAAAACCAGCAGTATTCCCGTTAATAATAAGAGTATTACCAGGGCTGCCGTAGAATGGGCTGCTACTTCCTGAAGGTTTCCCAGTTTTTGAAATACAGGAACGAGTTGTCTTGCCAGTGTAGCTTCTC
>CALARM010000740.1 GCA_937888925.1 uncultured Synergistia bacterium
AAAACTTTTTTTGCAGACTTAACCCCTGTAAAAAAATTAGGCGGTGGATTTTGGTATAAATAACAGTATTTATTATTCAGGTTATTTATGTTAATATATTCGTAACGCGTAACGCGTGACGCGTGACGCGAGATGATAAACCTGACTGAAGAGAGGAACTGTTTTAAATGAAATCTGTCGGTTTATTTCTGGATGATCAGAAACAGGCAGCAATTGACACAGGGAAAAATTTAATAAAATGGTTTAAGGGGAAAAATCTTTCTGTATTTACGACAAAAAATCTGGCAAAAAAACTCTCCAGAGAAGAAATAGGACTGGAAAAAGAAGAACTTTTGAACAAAATCGACTGGGCAGTAACACTCGGAGGTGACGGAACATTTCTGAAATGGGCTCACTGGGTTTCTACAAAATCCATTCCTCTTCTCGGCGTAAATCTCGGTACACTGGGATTTCTCACAGAAGTAAAGTTATCCCGTATGTATGAAGACATAAATAAAGTAATTGAAGGAAATTTTCAAATAGAAAAACGAATGATGCTTGAACTTACCGTTACTGTTGACGGAGAGAAGGTTTTTCGAGATATAATACTGAATGACGCAGTAATGTACAGAGCCCATCATTCCCGCTCGGTAAAAATCTGCGTAAAGGTAAGTGAAAAGTTTAAACTCACCTATTTCGGCGACGGAGTAATTATAGCAACTCCCACAGGTTCTACGGCATATTCTCTCTCTGCAGGAGGGCCTATCGTTAATCCCACTGTCGAAACAATCCTTGTAACGCCGATATGTTCTCATTCTCTGTATCATAAACCCCTTCTGGTTCCTCCAAATGACAGTATATGGTTAAGTAATGCAGAACCGACAAGGGATATAAGAATATCCCTGGACGGACAGAAAGTCTGGGAAATGAGTGATAATGATATTGTACAGATAAAGAGAGCAAAGGAAACAACAAATTTTATTAAAATAGGAACGGACTATTATCAACTGCTCAATGAAAAACTTCAATGGGGCGGCGTGGTTGTATAGTGAGCAGTAATCAGTGACCAGTGATCATAGCACCGGTCACCGGTCACTGGTCACTGGTCACTGGTCACTGATAAAAAGGGGTGTAAACAATGAAATTCAATTCTGAACATGCTTATAAATATACGGAAGATTTATCTTTTCCCCGCTCTCCCGGAAGCGAAGGAGAGAAACAGGCAAGGGATTATATTATCGATAGTTTTAAACATAAAGAACTGGACGTGGACATTCAGGAATTTAAATTTTCCACATTTCCTCTTTCCGTTATGGCACGGTTCTTTCTGGTACTTCTCATAACAATGCAGATTCTTATGTATCTCTGTTATGACAGAAATCCTTTATATTCTGTCCTGATTTCCTTTGCAGTTGTAAGTCTTATAATCACATCCACAAAATGGAGGAAAAATTATCATAAACTCTATGACGTTCCATGGAAAGAAAAAACTTCCTGGAATATTATAGCAAGAAAAACAAAGGAAAATGCTACAAAAAACCTCGTATTTCTTGCCCATTACGATTCGAAATCTCAGACTCTTCCCGCTTTCTGGAGAGCAACTCTTTTCGGCACATCTCTCGTCGGAAGTGTATCCCTCATAGGATTAACCACTCTGCTCGCAATATATAAATTCATTGACTGGCCTGTTCCTGTATGGGATAAAAGCCTTCTCTTCTATCTCTGTATCATTACCAATATAGCTCTTTTTTTACTTCAGCTTAACAAATCAGGAAACAAATCTCCCGGCTCACTGGACAATGCATCAGGCATAGGAGTTCTTCTGGAACTTGCGAAAATACTTCCTGAAGAGATGAACAACACAAACCTTACTTTCATTGCAACAGGAGCAGAAGAAGATGGCCTGTGTGGTGCGGTAAGATTTATGGAGAAAGAAGGATATAAATACGATAAAGAAAAGACCTATTTTATAAATTTTGACGGACCGGGAGCAGAAGGGAATATAATAATAACGTCTGCTTACGGAATACCTCCTTTTAATACGGGAGGACTCCTGACTCCTCTGTCTCTAAAAATAGCAAAAGAACTTAAATATCCTGTTACAAAGGGTTATATTCCCCTGGGAGCCGGACTGGACCAGTTTCCCGTATCAGTCTATGGTTTTCCTGTAATAACAGTGTCATGCGGAAAATTATTCTCAAAGATAATTTTTGCAATTCACTCGGAATATGATAGAATGGATCTTATATCAAGACATGCTCTCGAAAGAGCCGGTAATCTGTGCTATAAAATGGCTCTGGAGATAGACAGATATTTTTAGAGTTGAGAGTTGAGAATTGAGAGTTTAAAACACTCAACACTCAACATTAAACCATAAACTATATTTAAGAGGTGATTTTATGTTAACAGAATTCGCTCCTCCCGGGAGAGCGGAACTTAAAGAAGTTATGGAACAAAATATGGCTTTAAAAGACCATACCCTTATAAAAACACTCCTTGATAGTTCCCCCGATATGGTAGTCATACTGAACGAGTATCGGCAGATTATCCTGGCAAATGATAATTTTTTGAAATTTCTGAATAGAGAAGAAGAAAAGAATATTATCGGGAAAAGACCGGGGGAAGCCTTAGGTTGTATTCATGCCGATGAAGGGCCGGGAGGATGTGGCACATCAAAATTCTGTAAATATTGCGGTGCAGCCCACGCTATAGTCAACACAATTACACAAAATAAAAAAGATGTACAGGAATGCAGAATAAATATCAGCGATGAAGCAGGTATCAGCGCATTAACACTTCGTGTATGGACAACACCTTTCAATATCAATGGCGATAACTATGTTATCTTCTGTGTCAGAGATGTATCAGATGAAAAATACCGTTATATGCTCGAAAGAATTTTCTTTCATGATATTTTAAACCTTGCCGGAGGACTTCAGGGTATTATGGAATTAATGCCTGACCTGACAGAAGAAGAGGCAAGAGATTTTTATAAAGAAGGTCTCACTCTTTCAAGACAGCTTATAGGGGAAATAGAAAGCCAGCGTTCCCTCCTTCAGGCAGAAAGAGGAGATTTACATGTAAATATTACAGAAGTGTTCGTACCTGAATTTCTGTCTGCCATATGCACACTTTATAGAAATCATCCTGTAGCAGAGAACAGAATTATGCCTGATCCGCTCATTACAGGGGAACCTTCTATAGACACAGATCAGGTACTCTTAAGCAGAGTAATAGGAAATCTCATAAAAAATGCTCTGGAAGCATCTGAACCGGGTCAGAAAGTAAAGGTTTCTTATACAAATGATAATAAAAATATTGTATTTTCTGTTCATAATGAAAAAGAAATGCCTGAAGAAGTAAAAATGCAAATATTTAATCGTTCTTTCAGTACGAAAGCAGATAAAGGAAGAGGACTCGGTACATACAGCGTAAAACTTTTAACGGAAAAATATCTGAAAGGTAAAGTGGATTTTACATCTACAAAAGAAGGAACTACATTTAATGTGAGATTTTCTGTTCAGTGAGTCGTAAATGGTGAAAAGTGAAGGGTGAAGGGTGAAGAGAGTTTATAGTTAAAAGTTGAGAGTTGAGAGTCTGGTGCTAAACCCGCAACAATCAAACCCTCAATTTATGTAACGCATCACGCATCACGCATCACGCATCACGATTATATTATCACACATCACGTTTCCTAACAATGGAGAATAAAAATGACAAAATATCTGATAACAGGGGGCTGTGGTTTTATAGGTTCCCACATAGCTGAAGAAGTATTAAAAGATCCGGAAAACATAGTTATTATAATAGATAATTTATCATCCGGATATTTAAAAAATATTGAACATATAAAAGATAGAGTGGAATTTATAGAAGCAGATATAAGAGATTTCAACAAAATACTTCACGCAATGAAAGGTGTGGATTATGTTTTTCATGAAGCTGCTCTTGTTTCGGTTTTCGATTCTATAAATCGCCCTCTTGATAATCACAGTATAAATCTGACGGGAACTCTTAATGTTCTTGAATGTGCCAGAAGAAATAAAGTAAAAAGAGTAGTTCTGGCAGGTTCTGCTGCAGTATACGGCAATGATCCTGTTCTTCCGAAGATTGAAACAATGGT
>CALARM010000741.1 GCA_937888925.1 uncultured Synergistia bacterium
CTCACATCAAGCCTGGGACGTTCTCCATACTCTTCACTGGCAGGCTTTTTTCCGGTAAGTCTGCCGGAACGTTCCTCATACTCTTCGACAGGTTTTCTCACATCAAATTCCATGGAGTCTGTATAATCATCATTACTGCTTAAAGGAAAAGACTCCGCCTGTTCCTCTGCTTCTGTGTCCTCAAAATAGTCTTCTTCATCATCTCTTTCATAAAGCTGTTCCATGTCATATGTCCTATAAGTATCTTTCCTCTGAACAGATGTTTTATATTCTTCCGGGGATTGCTGACTATATGCTCTATCTTTATCTTCAGCTATTTCTGCGGAATCATCATATGATTCTTCATCGAATTCATTTTCATATTCATCTTCAACAAAATGTTCTTCCGGTTTTAATAATTCATCAAAAGAAAACTCTCGTACAGCAGTTACATTTGAGGATTCTTCCTGTCGAGGTTTTTCTTTAAAAAATTTCTGGTCAATCTGCTTATTCAGAATCTCCGGTTCACTCTTCTTTAAAGCTTTTTCTTTGAAAAATTTCCGGTCAATCTGCTTATTCGGAATCTCCGGTTCACTCTTTTTTAAAGGTTTCTCTTTCTTACGCTTCTGCTGAAGCTTTATTAAAACTATTATTGTTCCAACAAAAAATATAATTGCTACAAGAAGAATTATCAATAAAATAGATGATTGACCGGAAAATGGAGGAGCAGGGGTTTCCTCTGCAATCGTCGTAGGAGTTTCTTCTACAGGTGAAGGCTCCTCTGTAGGAGTAGGTTGAATATATTCAGTCAATGTAATATCCAGTGAAATATTTTCACCTGCGCTGACTTTTATTTTACTATTGTATGTATTATATCCTTCCTGTTTAACTTCCATAACATGTGTTCCCGTAGATATCTTTTTTATCACACATGGAATAGAACCTTTTTCCTTACCGTCCAGAAGAACAGTAGCTCCTTTGGGTGCACCTTTAATAGAGATAGAACCCGGTAATGGTTTGAGTTCTATTGATAATTGTTTTGTCTTTTCTTCTTCTATTGTAACTCCCTGCTTAAAAATTTCATAATTCTTCTTCTGTAATTTCAAGGTATATTTTCCCGGGTTATGCTCTTTATTATAAGGGGTTTTACCGGATTTATTTTCATTTATATATACAATAGCGCCATCGGGAGAAGATTTTATAACAAGTTTACCGGCTTTCTGACTCTTAACCAGTTCAGCATGGACAGATGCTTCTCCTCCGCCTTCAACCCAGACACTCTGAGAGGAAGACTCATATCCTTCAAGATAAAAGGTCACAGTATGAGATCCTTTTGAAAGAGTCAAACCTGTCGGAGCAGTTCCGCGATATGAACCGTCAACTGATACAGAAGCTCCTGCCGGATAAGAACTTATACTGACATAACCTTCAGTTTTCTCAGGCGGTTTATAAGGAGGTTCTGTCGGCTCTTTTGTCGGTCTTGTAGGTTCAGGCAGAGCAGTCAGATATATAGTGCCATAGGCGTCCAGACCTTTTTCAAGAACAACAGTCGTATAACCTGTTTCATAGCCGCTCATAGAGGCACTGAATGAATAGGTGCCGGGAGGATAACCGCTCAGAGTAGCAGAAGAATTTCCCACATATGTTCCTGCAAAATATATATCGGCTCCGGAAGGACTTGTAGTGACGACAATGAGCCCTTCTGCTAAAGCCCTGTCTGAAAGGGAAAATAGAAAGAAACTCATAAAGAGACACATATAAATTTTCGAATAAATACTTAAATATTTCATGATAATAATTAATCTCGCGAATTAAAATCTATACGGGGAATATTATATACTGTTTCAGTATATCCCTTGGTCATAAGTGATTGAACTGCATCAAAAGGTTTAATCTTTCCTGTAACCACTCTGTAAACCTCTCTTGTTATGGGCATATCTATATTATGTTCATGACTTAATTCATAGGCAAATTTTGCAGTATTGACACCTTCAACAACTGCATTCATGGTCATTAAAATTTCCTCAAGTTTTCTCCCTTTCGCCAGTTCCATTCCTAAAGTTTTATTTCTGCTTAAAGAACTGGTGCAGGTCGTAAATAGATCGCCTATCCCGGCAGGTGACAGAAATGTTTCAAACCTTGCTCCCAGTTTAACACCGAGAGAATATATCTCGGTAAAACCTCCTGTAAGTAAAGCTGCAAATGTATTGGAACCAAAGCCAAGAGTATCGGCTATACCGGCAGCTATGGCAAATATATTTTTTAACGCTCCTGCAATCTCCACACCTTTTACATCAGAGCTCTGAAAAACCCTGAAATAATTTGTCTGAAATATCTGCTTTATCTTTCTGGTAACACGGGGATTCCATGAAGCAGCTACTGTAACAGCAGGAAGTTCTCTGGCTATTTCCTTTGCCAGATTGGGGCCAGATATGACACCTATATTTTCTACACATTCAGATGGCAGTTCTTCTTTAAGAACCTGAGACATAGTACATAGAGAAGATTCGTCAAAACCTTTAGCAACACTGACAAATATTTTATTCTTATCAGAAAAAGGATGTAATTCTCTTACAATCTCTCTAAAAAACGGCGAAGGAACAGCGACAACAATCATCTTAGAGCCTTTCATAACTTCTTCTAAATCAGTTGAAATACAGGAAATGCCGGGAGGAATTATAATGCCGGGAAGATATTTGCGATTTTCTCTGGAGGTCAATAAATCGTCTTTAAACTTATCTGTTCTGGTCCAGACTTTTACCGGTAACCCCTTACGGGCAAGCAGAACTGCCAGAGTTATCCCCCATGCACCGGCTCCTATAATAGAAATTGAATATTGACTGCTCATAAACATACCCCGTTCATAGAAAAAATTACATATGATAATTTTCTATATAAAATACTTTTTTCCTTCGTTCCAAGCTAATTATAACGTAACTATCGAAATATATCAATTATAGATAGCGTTTTTTACGAGAGATACATTCATTTTTAAACGCAATCATTTGCAATAATAATAATAATCCTGTATAATATATATCGAAATTAAAAAATTTATAATCTGCAGGATTTAGCAGGGGGATCAATCATATAACTTATGATGCAATAGATTTATCTGGTAAAGTTGAAAATTTGATTGAGAGGAGAAAATAAAGGAACGTGCCAAATTTACTTAATGAGACAGGTGATAAAGTCAATCAATATTTAGAAAAACTGGTTAAAAACAGCGGTGGAACCATAACCCATACAAGACTTGACAGAGGTTGCTTTACTGTAAACAAAGGTTCCACACTTGTTCATGTACTTGTAAAAGAATGGAAAGAAGAAAGCCCTCTCGTAGAATGTATATCTTATGTTGTACGCGGTGCGGCCATAACAGAAGAACTGGCAATCAAACTGTTGCTAATGAACTGGGAAATGCCTTTTGGAAGTTTCTCTATTGATCCTGAAGATAATTGTATAGTGCTGAGCCTGTGTTTAATAGGTTCCACTATCGATCAGGAAGAACTTACTGTAGCAATAGAAAATATAGCAGAAGTTGCAGATGAAGTAGATGATCTTATTATAGAAAACTATGGAGGAATAACGGCTCTTCAGGATTTAATTAAGAAGAGACATATTCCGGGGAAATAGCATATAAAAATTTATTAATTCTTAAAATTCAATCGTTTCGAGGTGAATATATAATTGACTTTTTTCTTATTAAGAGCCAGGTTTACAAGCAGTGGAGACAAATTTTTGCCAGTCGGTGTTCTTGCCACAGACGGAGTAAGTATAGTGTATAGAGAAGTTCCGAATGGTGTTGAAAGCACTCCCTTTGTTATAAAAGCAATAGAGAACTTAAAACTCAGACATAAAGATAAAAAATATACCTATAAAGATGACGGGAGATTATTTCTTGAATTATTAATAAATCATTTTGCAGGTTTTTTAACATCAAATGAAAAATTTCATCCCCTTTTCCTTGGTTCTCTTGAAGGTAATGGGGAAGAAGTTTCTACGAGTGTGGCCAATACACTGGCTATATTTGAAAAGAACTATATATCACTGGAAGAATTACGTCAAATAAAACTCAATAATTGTTTTGAAGTATAAAGGGAACAGGAAGTCAGTCCTGTTCCCTTTTATTTCGTATTTACTCCCGCAATTCTCGCCTTTTTCTGGCCAGCCGGGCTATTTCACTGTCAGGATATATTTCTTCGCACATTTTATAAAATTTTATGGATTCACCGAGTTTCTTTTCATCAGAATAGGTTTCACCGAGCTTAAAAAATATATGGGCTTTAGATTTTTTCAGGCTGTCCATCTGTTTTGGACTGAGAGGAAGTTTTTCTGCCTTTTCCAGATAACCTGTAGCTGTAGCAATTTCATTTTTCTCCATATATTCTTTACCAAGTTCAAGAAAAATCTGTCCTTTTCTCTTCTGCAGATTTTCCATATTATCATTATCTACCCTGAGAGTTTCACATGTATTAATCAGTTGTAATGCATCTTCATATTTTTTCTCTATTATAAGAAGCTGAATATTTCCTAAAAAAGCAGGAACAAACTCCTTGTCCAGGTCAAGTGCCATATCATAAGATAAATGTGCCGAATCAATATCACCTTTTAAAGAATACATTTTTCCAAGATTTACATAAACACCTGGAGATTTAGAATCTATATGGGTTGCTTTTTCATAATTCTGAATGGCCTTATCTATATCACCTGTTATCCTGTAAGAATCGGCAAGCATTGTTATTACAGACAGTTCAGGTTCTTTAATATCTTCAAATAACTCTATTGCTCTCTGATAATCCTTTTCATAAAATAAAGCTTTACCAAATCTCGAAAGAGCCTCGTCTGACATGTTAGATCTTAATAATTTTTCATAATTGGAAATAGCTTCTTTCCATTCAGACAGGGCAAAATACATATCACCTGTAGATAATAAAACCGAATGGTTGGAAGGTTCCATTTTCAGTAAATCCTGAAACAGGGGCAATGCTTCTGAGAATCTGTTTTCACCTGCCAGAACATTGGCTTTTTTTAATAAATCATTAAAAAGTTTATCCTCTTTCATTATATTATCTGTTTCTTTTTTCACTGGTTCAGTCGTTTCTGCCTCACCTCTTAGAAGTTTCAGTGAGTAAATTTTCCCGTCTCTTGAACCAAAGTAGATACTGTCTCCCAGAAGTGACGGCGAAGATCTCAGAGATCCTCCTGTGTCAAAATGCCAGATTTTTTCGCCGGTCAGGGCATTAACAGCATAAAAACACCCGTCATCAGAACCTGTATACAGAATATCCTGATATAATACAGGGGTACATCTTATTCCCCCTTTTGTTTCAAATTTCCATAAAATATTTCTCTTCTCCAGATCAATAGCATATAAATTTTTATCCAGAGAGCCGATATAAACAATATCTTCTCCCACACAGGCAGAAGAGCGAAAAGGTTTTTCAAACTCCATAGTCCATATATGACGGCCATCTTCTGCATTTAATAAAATAAC
>CALARM010000742.1 GCA_937888925.1 uncultured Synergistia bacterium
TATCTATTTCAATACAAAATTTTCTTCCATATTTCCGACAATCACTTTAAATTCTCCCTCTTCAATAATTCTTTTATTTTCAAGCCCTATAAAAGACATGGCATGAGGAGTAATTTCGAAAGTAATATTTTTGCTTTCTCCCGGGTTAAGACAGACCTTTTCAAAACCTTTAAGCTGTTTGTTCGGCCTTGATACCTGTGCTGCCGCATCATTAAGATACATAAGAACGGTTTCTTTACCTGCAAGATTTCCCGTGTTTTTTACCGTTACAGTGGCTTTCACTGCTTCCCCTTTCTTAACGGTCTTTTTATCCAGAGTCAGGCCCGATATTTCAAAGGTGGTGTAACTCAGACCATGGCCGAAAGGATAGAGAGGATTATATTTGTTTGCATCAAAATTTTCTATGGGCTTATAATCATATAAAGTTATGCCGTTGGGATTTCTCGGATAGGTAAAAGGAAGTTTCCCGTCAGGATTATAATCTCCGAAGATTATGTCTGCAATGGCTCTCCCGCCTTCCATCCCCGGTCTCATGCCTATTATCACTGCAGAAGCGTCTTCCGCAATTTCTGTAATTACTCTGGGACGCCCCTCCAGCAGTAGAATAATTACAGGTTTGCCTGTTTTAATCATAGCTTTTGCGAGTTTTATCTGAGCTTTATCCAGTGTGAGATTTTCTATGGAACCGGGAGTTTCGCAGTAAGCTTTTTCTCCCAGGCAGACGAGTATTACATCGCTATTTTCTGCTCCTTTTACTGCTTTTTCCATATCTGATTCTTTATCAAAAGTAGAACCTTCAATATATGTGACTTTACCTTCACATTTTTTCTCGATTGCTTTTAATACTGTAAGTTTGTCTTTTGGATAGAGGGATTCGTCATCTCCCTGCCATGTAACGGTCCATCCTCCGTTTAAAACGTGAAGCAGATTTGCTGTCGGGCCTGTAACAAGGATTTTAGAGTTTTTCTTAAGGGGAAGGATATTTCCTTCATTTTTTGCAAGAACAATGGATTCTCTGGCAGATTGAAGATTTATTTTTTCAGATTCTTCTGTGGCAAATTTTTTAGTCATAGATGAATCCGGATAGGGATTTTCAAATATGCCTGTCTGATATTTTACTTTCAATATTCTTGAAACGGCATCGTCGATTCTTTCAACAGGGACTTCTCCGTCTTTTACCAGTTCCAGAAGGAGATCATAGAAGGTGAAATCAAAAGGAACCATACTCATGTCAACACCTGCCATGACAGCCATTTTTACTGCTTCTTTCGGTGAAGATGCCAGTTTGTCTCTTGTATAGAGTCTTTTGATGTCTTCCCAGTCAGAAACTGCAAAACCTTCAAATTTTAACTCCCCTTTAAGTATTTCAGTGAGATAGTGATAATTGGCATGACCCGGTATACCGTCAACTTCTGCAGAATTAACCATAACTGTAGGAGAACCTGCTTTTACTCCTTCTTCAAAGGTAGGGAGGAAATATTCCCTGATCATTCTTTCACTTATCCATGCCGGTGTTCTGTCTTTCCCGTTTATGGGGAACCCGTATCCCATATAGTGTTTTAAACATGTGGCACATTTATCGGGCGAACCGTAATTATCTCCCTGCTGTCCTTCTATATAGGCTTTTCCCATTTCCGATGCCAGATATACGTCTTCTCCGCATGTTTCCCAGAATCTCGACCATAGAGGCTGACGGCCTATATCCATTACGGGACAGAAATTCCACGGAATGCCGCAGGCTCTCACTTCCCATGCAGTAATTTCCCCTTCTTTCCATGACAGCTCCCTGTTAAAGGTAGCTGCCATGCTGATTGCCTGAGGAAAGAGGGTTGAACCCTGCGTATAGGTTGCTCCATGAATTGCATCTATGCCATAAAGGACAGGTATTTTAAGCCTGGTTTTTTTTGCCGTGTCCTGGACAGCAGTTATTACTTTAATCCATGTATCAAGAGATTGGGTCTTATCATATGGCGTGTTGAGGATTGACCCTGCATGATAATCCACTATGGCTGTTTCCAGCTTATTCATATCTACGGGAAATCCTTTATTATCTTTCTCCGGCACAGAAATAACCTGAAATGTTACCTGTGTCATCTGGCCGATTTTTTCTTCAAGGGTCATTTCTTTTAATAAGGCTTTTACTTTTTTGTTTATTTCTTCATCATTCTGTCCTGCCTGAATAGCTGTTACGGAAAGTGCTGTAACAATAAAACATATTAATAAAAGAATTATAACTTTGAATTTTTTTCTAAACATAATATTCACCTCTTATATAAAATTATTTCCTCTTTTTTATCAAATTTTCCTTCTCGTATTTTACTCTTATTTCTGTTTTTCTTCAATAATCTCGTCTGCTTTTTTTTCTTCTTTCTCCTGTGTCTTTACTTCTTTCCCTTGACTTTTATTGTTTTTTTTGCCATATCCGAATAAAGTTTGAACGTGTTTATCTGATGTCAATTTTGCAATTAGAAGTATTATTATACCTATCGGTATGGAAATAATAATTATATAAAGTAGAATAGTGTTTATAATATCCTTTATCCCGTATATTATAGAAGGAAACAGTTGATAGAAGACCGCTATAAATAAGAGTAAAGCAGTAAAAATATGTATGGAAGCGGATTTAATTCCTTTTTTCTCGAAATAGAGGAACATATTTTTTATTGTTTCTGTCTCACAGAACCAGAGCCACCAGAGATACAGTAGAATTAAAAAGAGTATTATAGAATATTTAGGGAAGACGATGTTAAAGAAATAAAGAAATATTACTGTCCATATAAATTTTCCTATAGGTATGTCTCTTGTTTTTAATTCTCCCAGTATGAGAGAAAGATTTTTACTCAATAAAGGCCATACAAAGATGCGGAAAATCAGAAGTATCAAAAGAAAAACCGAGAGAATAATTATATTTGGCACATTCCCTGTAAGTCCGAGAATATAATTAAGAACAACCTGAGTAAAAGTGTAGTATGTGTTCTTTACCTGTTTTTTTACAAGAGGATATGCAAAATAGTTCCACCATCTCTGGAAAAATTCCTTTGAACCTCCCGGGGTTACAGGCTCATTTATGGACAGAGGTTCAAAGAGTTCAACGCTAAAAAGAGCATCTTCACTTTTAAGGGCAATTTCATTTCTTCTTGTTGTAAT
Source organism: uncultured Synergistia bacterium (assembly GCA_937888925.1). The sequence continues at coordinate 3,148 of CALARM010000742.1, forward strand.
TCTTTCTATTTCGACTCTTACATTAAACAAATGGGATTGAACCTGCAGGATTTCAAGGACATGTCTTGCCTGTTTTAATACGTCAAGGAGCTGTTTTTCTTCTGCCTGAAGATTTCTGAGTCTTCTACCCAGATCTACAAATTCTTCTGTTACGTCCGGTGCAATTATTTTCTGAGAATAGATGACTCCAAGACCATGTATATCTTTAATAAATTCATGCCTGCTTTTCACCGGGATTCGAAACTGAATCTCTCCTGATTTTCTTCCGTTATTATTTACTTTTATTTTTTCACTGTAACTTTTTCCGCCGTATTTTTCTGAAATTTCTATTGCTTTTTCTCTTGCTTCGGTAAAAGAATTTACTTTTATTGTAATTATTCCTTTCCAGAATACCTTGTGAGGTTCCGGAAAAAATTTTCTCTTTTCCGGCCCTCTGGCAAAGGCAGGGACAGAAAAGATCAGGAACAGAATAAATAAAAAGATAGAACTGTTAATACATAGACGAAGATATTGTTTTTTACAGTGGGAAAACATAGAATAAACTCTCCTTTCTCAATTTTACAGTAGCCTGACATTTATAAAGGCAAATTCAATGCCATATTTTTTATATGCTCTCGTGACGCGTAACGATACAAACTGTAACTATGATGTAGTTATTTCCTGACAACCCCTTATAGTCAGGTCAGTTAGATACTTATACATTTACTATTGCAGTTCCTTCTTTTCGGGTGGATTGTGGATTATAGAACAAGTTTTTTAAGTGTATATACAAAAAAAGAGAATTTATCATAAAAAGTTTCTATTTACTTTATATAAGATATCTTGCAGGGGATAGAAAAAACCTCTACCGAATATAGAGGTTTTTACTGAATTCTTTATGGATTACTGTAATTTTATTGAACTTTTTTCTCCTTTTTTCCCTACTATTATTTCTTTTTCATCTAAATATAAAACTCTGTATCCTTCGAATAATTTATCACCTTTTCTGACGATATAACTTTTTCTGTTAAAAGTTATAATGGCCAGATACTGAGAACCATTCCATAATACTCCCGTATATTTGAATAAATTACCGGCACTTACCGAAGATATTTCTTCCTGTATTTTTTCTGCTGCTCCATGAGTCCTGTTATCACTCGCCGGTTTTTCTCCGGTATGTTCACCGGTGTCGGTATTCAATGAGTTATCAGGATTAAATTCAGGAACCTGAAAAGGATCTTTCCTGGTAGACGTTATCTCTATTCCTGAAGGTGATGTAACAGGTTTCTCCGATGTTTTTTTTGTGTCCAGAGGGTTGATGAAAATATTTGTTTTCTCTGAAACTATTTCTATTTCCTCTGATGTAACGTTTCCTTTTGCCTGTACAGCCTGTAATGTAATGACCAGAATTATGAGAACTGAAAGGAGTGTAATTTTTTTCATAACTTTTCACCTCCTTTCTATATTATTATAACTTTTTTAGTAAAAATTCATAACCTTATTATATCTTAACATTATATATTTAAAAAGTCAATAAGAAAATATTGAAAAGTTATAGAATTTTTTATAAAATTTGCTATACTGAGGTTATACTAAAATAGAAAAGAGATGTATTTAAGTGTCAACACTGGGAGAATTTATAAAAAATCAGCGTGAAAAAATAGGCCTTTCACAGGAAGGTTTGAGCAGAACTGTAGATATATCGCAGAAACAGATCTCCAATATAGAATCTGATTATATTAAACAGCCTCACAGGAGTACCCTCAGGAAAATAGCAAGATCGCTTGACTGTTCTTATGATCAATTATTGACTCTTGCAGGTTATCAGGTTAACTGGCAGGAAGCTGAGATACTTATTGATGATAAACCAATAGATGAGAAGATGGAAGAAATAGTGGCCCATGTCCTTGACAAAGCGTCTCTGAAAATAATAGATGAAGTTCAAAAAAGAATGGATATACTTGAGAAAAAAGTCATTTCTTCTTTCACAAATACTTCAATAAAGGTTTCGGAAAAAATAATTCCCCTCCTGTCTTCGCGTAAATGCGGTCCATTAAGTGATCTTTTAAAAGATGCTTCAGAGCTTACAGATATACCTCCCTGCTGGGATGCGGATTTTGCTTTCATTGCGGAAGAGCAGTCAATGGAAACTTATAAAATTTTCGATGGTTCTATTGTTTATGTAAAAAAACAGAACCATGTCAGGCCGGAGGATATTGCAGTCATACATGTAAACAGGGGAGACGAGAATTATTTGCTCCTTAAGAAATGTAAAGGTGATGAAGATAATAAGATTTTTCTCGACGGTAAAGGTAATATTTTTAAATTTGATACAAATTCTAATATT
>CALARM010000743.1 GCA_937888925.1 uncultured Synergistia bacterium
ATAATGAATAATTATCTATATACTCTATATCTTTTTCTATCCTCTCAGGCCATGATAGAGCATTTCTTCCGCTGACCTGTGCAAGACCTGTAATGCCCGGCTTTACTTCGAGTCTTCTCATCTGTCTTTCCGTATATTTTTCTACGTGAGAGCGAACGGTAGGTCTTGGTCCGATAAAACTCATTTCACCTTTTAATATATTTATAAATTGAGGAAATTCGTCCAGACTTGTCAGGCGTAACAGATTTCCAACATGTGTTATTCTCGGATCGTTTTTTTCGATTTCCAGACCTTTTCCTTTATACTCGGCACCTTCTACCATAGTTCTGAATTTATACATCAGAAAATCTTTCCCATCTTTACCTACTCTCACCTGATTAAAAAACACAGGTCCCCTGCTTTCCAGCTTTATTAGTATAGAAATAAACAGAGAGGGCAAAAAAAATATAGAAATAGCTGCTATAGAGATGAATAAATCAAACAATCTTTTTAAAAATTTCTCTAACAATGTCATTATTTTTTCCCGAGTAAATATTTCAAAACAGAGTTATCAGGTTCCATAGAAAGACCTTTTTGCCATAACTTTCTGGCAAGTTCAATCTGGCCTTCGTCTCTGTAAAACTGTCCGAGCTCGATATAAGCAGGAACAAAATCTCCTTTAAATGCAAGAGAAAGTTCCATATATTTCTTTGCTTCCCTGTAATCTTTCTCTTTACTCTTACATATACCAAGTAAATAATAAATTTCAGGATGGTCATTTATTCCACTGCGGGCAATTTCATCTTTATAAATATGCTCAAATATAATTCTGTTCAATCTTTTTATTTCCGAAGAATCTGTCATACCTTTTTCTATAAATTTCTTTCCTTCGGCACTTATATTTAAATCAGCAAAAGCATTTCTGTCATAAAAATCATTCCTTTTAATAATGTCATTTAAATTAGCAAGAATTAATAACTGGCTATTATTATCAATATAATCATCGGGACTGTCAATATATTTTCTTATATCAGGTTTGAGAAACATATATATACGATTTACTGAAGGAGTATTATGTTCTTCAAGACTTTTAAGAAGACCTTCCCAGTTTAAAATCTCCTTTTTATTTAACAGAGATGATGTACCGAGAAAATCAAAAAGATAGGATTCCGCCTCTTTATACTTATCTTCTGAGAAGAACGTCAGTGCCATACTATATAAAGCATCACAGTTATCCGGATCGACATCGAGAACTCTGGAATAATATGTTCTTGCAGAATCAAATTTTTTAAGAGTCAGATAAAGATCGGCAAGACTGGAATTTGCTGTTATTATTTGTTCCCTGAATGTATCTTTTCTAAAAGACCATAAACTGTTTACATCTTTCAGATCTTTCATTACATTGGCACCTTTTATGAGAGTTTTTTCAGCTTCATTCTGATTACCCTTTATAAGATAGATCTGTGAAAGAGATATATAAAACTGGGGATAATTGATCGGATCATTTTCTATTGCAGATTTAAACTGAACCATAGCTTTATCCAGAAATTCTTTATTGGACATGTAATATTTTTCTATATAATAATGGCCAAGATCACTGTGATAGGCCGCCTTACATGGGTCCAGTAATAAACTCTCTTCAAGGCCTGCAATAGCATAATTAAGATATTCCTGTTTGGAATTAGATTTATAAAGATAATAAACAAGTTTTCCTCTGCTTCTATGATATTCAGGGTTTAAAGGATCCCACCTGATAGCATTATCAAGGCATGACAATGTTTCAACAAACTTTCCATCTTCCTGGAATATTCTGGCTCTTTCTTCTTCTGTCTCCCCTTTCCAGAAACATAGATATATGAAAAATGAACAAAATAAACATATAACAGTAACAACTCTTGTAAGAAACGGAATCAACCTGCTATCAGTCAAAAATTTATATGTTCTTTCAGGAAGGATGGATGAGATAAAAACAAAAAACATACCGGTCTCAATCCAGAATAATTGAGGTATTGCAGGGAAATTCCAGTCAACGTCAATAAAAGAATGCATCATAGATCCGAATATCCCTGCAAAAAGCCCGAGAGCTATAATATAATAATTTTTTTCCCCATAATATAAAAGGACTTCTCTTTCATCATCAGTAAAATTAAATTTATCAAGTTTTTTAATAAAATCTTCTCTTTTAAATTGTACATGTTCCAGGGATTTTAATCCTGCCAGCTTAAACGGTTCAATATCTGTAGATGTTAATAAAGAATAAAAGGTCCGGTTATCTATTTCATAACAGTCTAAAGTACCTTTTAAAATTAATTTAAATCCCCAGTAGAGTATAGTACATATGATAAGCATGAAAAAAATAAAACCTGCTATTCCTGTTTCAGCAGCAATCTGAGCATAATAATTATGTGTATAATGAGAAAAATATA
>CALARM010000744.1 GCA_937888925.1 uncultured Synergistia bacterium
AAATGATGATAAAGAAATAACCTTTAAAGTCCATAATTACGGTGAATTTGTTATAAAAATTTAAGGAGGTTTAAAACATGAAAGAAGAGAAAAAAACTATACTGGCTTCTATATGGGAAGCTATAATTAAACCGGGTGGATGCTGAGGGCCGGTAAAAAACTGCGGAGGTTCTGCAGAAGAAAATTCCAAAGAAAATAAACCAGAAAAAAATAAATAAATTATGGAGGTCCAATTATATGGAAAAAGAGCAGATAAAAGATATAGTAAAAGAAAGATATGGCAAAGTAGCAAAAGGAGGAGAAAATTCTAAGGAATGTTGCAGTGGAAAATCCTGCTGTTCTACTGCAGATTATTCGAAAGACTACAGTCTTGGTATAGGCTATTCAGGCACTGAAATCGAAAGTGTTCCTGATGGTGCCAATCTCGGTCTTGGATGTGGAAACCCTCTTGCTATAGATTCCTTAAAAGAAGGAGAAACTGTTCTGGATCTTGGCTCTGGTGCTGGTTTTGATTGTTTTCTTGCTGCTCAGAAGGTCGGTAAAACAGGTAAAGTCATAGGTGTTGATATGACAGAAGAAATGCTCCTTAAAGCAAGAGAAAATGCAAAAAAAGGGGGCTATGAACATGTAGAATTCCGTTCCGGCGAGATTGAACATTTACCTGTTGAGGATAATTCTATTGATGCAGTTATATCAAACTGTGTTATAAATCTTGTACCTGACAAGATAAAAACCTTCAGGGAAATTTTCAGGGTTTTAAAATCAGGCGGCAGATTTATGATATCCGATCTGGTTTTAGAAAAAGAACTTCCAGAGATTATCAGAAATTCTGCCGAAGCCTATGCGGCATGTATTGCAGGAGCAATAAAAGAAAAGGAATATATAGAGATAATAAAAAATACTGGATTTACAGAGGTGAAAGTAACTGAAAAAACACTATTTCCTGTAGAATATATATTCAATTATACAGAAATAAAAGATATGGTTGAAAAGATGGATATCTCTATGGATATAATAAAAAATACGAAAAGCACTGTTTTCAGTATAAAAGTTTACGGAGTCAAACCATAAAACAGTCTATCACAAATGATAAACTATGGGGCTGGTATGATGGTAAAGGAGGAGATAAACTGGGTAAAAGCCTCATGGAAGTGAGGAAGAGAATTCTTTCTCAGACTTTACAGGAAAATCTATAACAAAAATACTGAAATAATGCCTCCTGCCAGTACTACCCATAATATATCGACTTTAAACATCAGGGAAATAAATGCTGCAAGTGTAATTATTATACGTAATAAGTCCCATGGTATATTTAATCCGAATCGAAGAGTCGTTACAAGAAGAAGTCCCACAAAAGAAGATAATATACCTTTTATGGCTTTATTAAACCAGGAAGAGCGTCTGAGACTGTTAAACCATGGTTCAATACCTGTAACAATGAGAAAAGAAGGTGAAAATACACTTATTGTGGCAATAAGTCCTCCTATAGGGCCGTAAAGTATATAACCTGTAAATGTGGAAGTAATTATAATGGGGCCAGGTGTTACCTGCCCCAGGGCAATACCGTTCATAAATGTAGTTTCGTCCATCCAGGAACGAAGCTTTACGATTTCGTATAACATCAAAGGAAGAGAGGCAAATCCTCCACCGAAGGCAAAAAGGTCGATTCTGAACATAAGTATGGCCAGTTCAAATAATCGTCTATGAAAAAAGAAAAGTAAAATAAATAATAAAGCGAGTAAATATAAAAGCATCAAAAAATCTCTTATAGAAGGCCTGTCTTCTGTGGATGTACTTTTTATTTCTTCTGAAGCTTCTCTGTAATAAACTATTATGCCTGTAAGAGCCATAGAAAGTATTACATAAAAAGGATTTACACCTGAACCGTACAGAATGGCAGCAAAGACAGCAAGGGAAACATCTTTCCAGTTTTTTAAATAAGTTTTTCCTATTGAAAAAGTTGCACTGCCAATAATAGCTATGACTGTTACCTGAAGACCATTAAATCCGGAAATTACAGCAGGCAGATTATGGCTGATTTGATATAAACCTGAAAGGATCATCATAATAAGAAAAGCAGGTAAAGCAAAACCTGTAAAGCTTGCCAGAGCACCGGCAATTCCTCTTATTTTCAATCCCACATAGGCAGTTGTTTGCATCGCTGTTGCTCCCGGTACAGTCTGACAGAGAGCCAGACCGGTACGAAAGGTCTCTTCTGAAATCCATTTTTTTTCTTCTACTGCCATTTTGCGTATATATGCTATCATGGCAGGCCCTCCGAAGGATGTAGCTCCAAGTCTCAGGAAGGACAGGAATAATGACAGTAATGACGGAGGAGTAAAATTTTCTTTTTCAGACATGCCAGTCCCCTTTTCTTTTATAGGGTGATTTCACTTGTCAAGAATAACTTCATTTACAAGCTCAAGTATCTTTCCTTTAATTTCTTTTAAAACTTCTTCTCCTTTCGGAGTTATAAAATAATATTTTCTTACCTTTCCATTTACTACTCTGTCAGTTCTTTTCAGATATTCTTCTTTTTCAAGTTTATGAAGTATGGGATAAAGGGTCCCCGGCCCGAGCTTATAACCGTGACGGATCAATTCCTCCATGATACCTGTACCGTAAACAGGTTCTTTCCCTGCATGATATAGAATATGTATTTTTATAAAACCAAGAAAAAAATCTTTAACCATATAAACGTCCTTTCTATATTTTTTTCTCTGTATTTTCTTTAATTCTTGTAAAAATTATTAAAAATAATATGGCAGAAATAAAAGCTGTAATCATACCATAATAAAATGTTACAGAAGGATTATATCTATCCCATAGATATCCTCCTATAACACTTGCAGGTAATATGGCAATTCCTGTAAAGGTATTATATATTCCATACCCTGTTCCTGCCATGC
>CALARM010000745.1 GCA_937888925.1 uncultured Synergistia bacterium
TTTTCTTGATTCTATATTACCAAAGAAGGTCAAATCTGTGAAGGTAGAAGTAAAAAATACCGGTGATTCAGAAGAAACTCCTTCTGTAGAGGTAGAAATAAATCCTGATGATTCTTCCTGGCTATCTTATGAGATAGAAGGGCTTAAAAATCATTTATATATAAATTTTAAGATAAATCCTAAAATTATGGAACCTGGTGATTATAAAACAGTTGTAAAGATAAGAGAAATTTTTTCCCCTGATGCATCTCCACTGGAATTACCACTGTCATTTACTGTACCAATGGAAAATGATAGGAAAACTACCGGTCTGGAAACAAAGGAAAATGTAGGGAATTTTATAAAAGGTCTTGTTTTTAAAGAGGAAGAGAATGATGATATCTTATATACTGATCAAAAGACTTATTCAACAAGTCAATTCATATATATAATAATAGCAGTTATTGTCATTATTCTGGCTCTGGCTTTATTTATTATATTCAAGGTTAAAAGTAATAAATCGGAAATTTTTCCCTCTCACCGGATTTCTTCTTCCGTATATGGAGAACTTTCAACACTGTGTCCGGAAGGCATTAAAAGAGGTAATTTTGAAAGAAGAAGGAATTTTTGTGACTTTATAGAATATGAAATTACTCTATCAGGAGAAATTTTAATTTGTAAAGAGGTAAAAGAACATGCTCTGTCTGAACTGCGGAGAAGAAAGACCTGAAACGACAGTTAGATGTCCTGTCTGCCAGATAAATATATCTTCTATGTATCCGCATAGAGCACATGTTAGTCAGCTTATAAGGGTGGCTGAAGCTGTTATCAATGGAGATGAAGGTGCGGAAGTTCTGGAAAGTATGGTTTCCCAACTGTTTCAATTGTTTGACGGACTGGAAGAAAAACAGAATGAGCTAAAAAAGCATGTTCCCCGGGAATGTAGCGATATGTTTGAAGAGTATCAGGAAGCAACACTTCTTCTTTTTGATGCTCTTGATGAACTGGATATATATTTTGAAGATTCCGATTCCTTTCATATTACGGAAGGTATAAAGATGCTTAAAAAAGCAGAGAAATTACATTATGATTCTCTGGCAAATTTTGATGATATAAACTGAAGGATACATCTATGGATTGTTTATTATGTGAAAAATCTTATCCCAATACTCAGATAGAATGTCCTGACTGTAAGATTAATCTTCAAGCGATGAAACCTTATTCTCCTCATTTGAGCCAGATAATAAGGCTCGGAGAAGAATTATGTGCCGGTCAGCTTGACCCCTCGATATTACAGCTTGCCGTAAAAAATTTACTCAAAAGACTTGATATGGCAGAAGATGACTATTTTAAATATGAATCTACCTATAGTCCGGACGAACTCAGGGTTCTTGAGGAATATTTAAGTAATATTCTGGAGCAGAGCGATTTTGTAAGAAAAACAATGGAAGAATTAATAGAAGCCAGTAAAATTATGGATATAAAAAAAATCTATACATGCCTTGATAAAGCTAAAATAGGAGAAAATTTTTATCTCAAAGCAGGTAAAAAGCTCGCTGAACTTACAGAAGACGAAATGATTTCAATAGCAAAGAAAAAGGGTGTAAAGATTGATTAATTATCGTAACTGGTAATGTGAAGATTGTGGAACCCCTATTACTATCTGTGAAAGAGAGAACCTATGAAATCTATATTTAAAGCCTGTTTATTTGTAATTTTTTTTCTTTTTACCATAAATAATGTTTTTGCCGATCCTTCTTCTGCAGAAAAAATAAGACCTCAAATAGATAGAAAAACATATCTCCTGCCATATGATAAATGGACACAGGAATATACCAATTATTTTCAAAGACATTATCATGATAAATCCCTTGTACTTTCCCCGGCAGCGATTGTTATGCATTATACAGGGGGAAGCACCCTTTCATCTGCTTATTATACTTTTCTTGACGGTGCCTATTATGATGATGGTGATGTAGGTACTGTTTTCGGTCATTTATCTGTCCATTATATTGTAGACAGGGACGGAGCCATTTATCAATTACTTCCCTGTAACAGACGGTGCCGCGGCGCCTATGGAGTCAACCATGTTGCCATATCCATAGAAATGGTTGCAAACAGTGAAAATGATCTTACTGAAAATACAATCCAGGCCAGTTTTAAACTTGTGAAATTTTTAAAGACTTATTTTGACATCCCCTCTGAAAATATCTGGGGCCATTATGAAGTGTCAGAAGGAAAATACAGCAGTAATAAAGCCGTTAAGTATTATTATACGGATTATGGTGACAGCCGCTCCCCCGATTGTTATCCTGCCGCCTTTGGCAGATCTGACCCGGGTAAGACCTATATGGGCAGATTAAGGAAATATCTTTCCAGATAATAATAAGGGGTTTTATATAACTATGGTGTTTCCATAGAAAGAACCAAAAAATTATCTGTCCACTTCATCAGGC
>CALARM010000746.1 GCA_937888925.1 uncultured Synergistia bacterium
AACTGAATGTAGAGAGCATCTGCGGTAAAGGAAGCAAATTCTGGTTTGAAATAGATCTTATACAGGTGCCTCCCTTAACAGATGACAGGGGAAAACATGAAGAAGAAATAATCACAGAGATTGATAAAGCATTTAATGAAGAAGCATTTGCATCTGATAATATTCGAATACCTCAGGAAATTGTAAATAATCTATTCCGTATAAGTGAAAAAGGCGATTTCAGAGCTATTAAAAAAGAACTGGAGAGGATTAAATCTCTTGATAAATCATATGAACTTTTTTATAAAAAAGTGAAAAAGCTGGTTGATGGATTTGAACTTGAGAGGTTAAATAAACTGCTGGAGTCTTATGTCAGAAAAGAGAATTCGTCAGAAGACGCACCTGATGGGTATATGAAAGATGAATAAAGATATTATCAAAAATTCAAAGATTTTAATTGTAGATGATCAGCCGGCAAATTTGAGTGTACTTTTTGATTATCTGGATGAGTTCAACGCCAGAATTTTTCTGGCTCAGAGCGGACAGAGGGCATTAAAATTGATAGAAAAGGAAACTTTTGATATTATTATACTGGATATTGTAATGCCGGAAATGGATGGTTTTGAAGTCTGTAAGATATTAAAAGAAAGAGATGAACGTAAAAACATTCCTGTAATCTTTATGAGTGCTCTTGCTGATACAGGCAGTATACTGAAGGGTTTTGAAGCAGGAGGAGTAGATTATATTATAAAACCTGCAAGAAAAGAAGAAGTAATAGCCAGATTGTCCACTCATCTGAATATAAGATATATGGAACACATGATCAGAGAAAAAGAAAAACTCGAAAGTCTGGCTATTATGGCAGGCGGCATAGCCCATAATTTTAATAATATCCTTATGGGAATCATTGGCTGTGCAGATATGGCTTTAATGGAAATTCCCGAATATTCTCCTCTTGCAGAAAGTAACCGCCGTATTATAAATCTCTGTGAAAGAGCTTCTCTTATAACTTCAAAAATACTTGATTATTCAGGCCAGGGACAGTGTTTACCGGAGAAAACCGATCTTACCTGTCTGGTTAAAGAAGTATTTGAATTATTAAAGGTGTCTGTTTTTAAAAAGATATTATTAAAATACGATTTTCAATCAGAACTTCCGCCGGTTATGATTGATACGGGATTAATAGGTCAGAGCCTCATCAATCTTGTTACCAATTCTTCTGAATCTATCGGTGATAAAGAAGGAATTATTACGGTGAAAACAGGTTCTATGGAATGTAACAGAGATTATCTGTCAGAATGTCATATTAAAGGAGAAAAAGAAGGACTCTATGCCTATCTGGCTGTAAAAGATACAGGATGCGGCATAGAGGAAGAATGTATCAGCAAAATTTTTGATCCCTTTTTTACTACAAAATTTACCGGCAGAGGTCTTGGACTTGCAGCAGTTTATGGAATTGTTAAAAATCATAAAGGAACAATAAGAGTAGACAGTGTCCGGGGAAAAGGAACGGAAATAAAGTTGCTTTTTCCTGTGAGTCGTGAAGAGTGAAGAGTGAAGAGTGAAGAGTGAAGAGTGAAAAGTGGCTGATAGCTGCTCACTGGTAACTGGTCACTGGTCACTGGTCACTGGTCACTGATAACTGCTCACATATTCCACGAATCAATTACATCTTTAAAATTTTCTTTTATCTTCAGAAGAATGGAAGGTAAATCTTTTTCCGTTATGCCCAGTTTCTGCCATGCAGGGGGATTAATATTACTTGCCAGTGGATCGGAGCTTGTGCCTAAAGCCATGGCTTTTGCTATCTGATTGCCTGTATACACACTGTATATGAGTAATTCTGCTTCTTCTCTGTTTTCCAGTTTATCAGTATAGGAAGCAAATTGTTCCGGATTATGATGAAGACTTATACTGCAGGCGAGTTCTTTAGGGAAATGCCATTTCTCTGCAATAAAACTGCCGAGGTCTGAATGATCAAAACCGAGTAATTCTCTTTCCGCTTCGCTCTCTGTTAGTAATTTATTTCCCTTTATCTTCTCTATTATCTTTTTTGTATCTTCAGGAAAATTAAGAAAAATAATTATCTTGCCAATATCATGAAGAATACCGCCCATAAAAGCTTTCTCCTGAATAAGAGGATTTTTCCCTGAGAGGAGTGATTTCGAAGCAATGGCACATCCGATACTGTGATGCCATAGTTTTTGAACATCAACGGATCGGTGAGTATTTCCGGCAAATATGCCTGATACTGAAACTGTTACCGCAAGATTCCTTATTGTATTGAAGCCAAGGACGGTGATGGCTTTTTTCAGTGTGCCTACCATGTATGAAAGTCCGTAATAACTTGAATTGGCAAGTTTCAAAATTTTTGCGGTAAGTGCAGGATCTCTTTCAATTATAGTATTTACTGCCTCTATCGTAACAGATTTGCTGTGGAGAACACGATTAAGATGAAGTAATATATCAGGCAATAAGGGAAGTTCCTTTATTTTTAGCGTGTTTATTTTATTCACTGTCAAGTTTCTCCTTTGCTTCTATCCTTAAAATTTCATTGAACAGAAGGAGATTCATTGAGTCAGAAGGGAAATCACGGAATCTTTTGAGAATTTTTTCTTTTATTGCTTCTTCTGCTTTTCTTATTTCTTCCGGTGAAAATTCCCGCTTTTTTCTGGCTTCTTCTACCGATACCCTGGTTATATTATAACGAAGAAGACTTTTTTTTAAAGAATCACTTACTGCCGTTCCTTTCGCCACAAGACGCTGTGAAGAAGAACTGTATATATCCTGTGCTATGACCATATCTTCTGTTATGTCTTCCAGGGAAATTATTTTCATTTATCAGACTCCTGTTTCTTTTTTCTTATAAAAATACCTTCCTTTGAAGGGTCCAGCAGAGAATAACGTTTTATGGCATTTATATATTTTTCATTCAATTCCGTCCCTTTCCATAAAAAAGGAAAACCGCTTCCGCTTACGATATCCCTTGAAAGAATCATGCCCGGTTTTAAATCTTCTATATGAAGTTCCTGTTCAAGAATATTCGTGGAAGGTAATTGTTCCTGATAAAGTTCTGTTGCTGCTTCTTCAATAAGATAATATAACTGGGGGTCAAATTTCCTTACCAGTTCCTCTTTTAATTTATTCATAGCAAATCTTATTACGTTATCTCCTCTGAATTTTCCCATGGCTTTATCCATAAAATCTGCTACTGCAATAATCCTTGAGCCTAGAGGTATATCTTTGCCCATCAATTTATCGGGAAAACCCTGTCCGTTAAATCTTTCATGGTGATGCCTTATAAGTATTCCCGCAGTTCTCAGATCTTCTACAGGATCAATAACTGCCTGGGCTCTTATGGGATGAAGTATATATTCTTTCATGTCTTTTGCTGTCATATCATCGAAATCTTTTGTAAGAAGAGGGTCGCTGAGACCGATTTTCCCTATGTCATGGAGCAGAGAAGCTATATTTATATTTTTTATTTCCTCTTCCGGCAGGTTCATTTTTTTCGCTATTTTTACAGACATTTCACAGACATTTTTAGAATGATTTCTGATAGAGGTGTTACGCAGTTCAATAAGCTTGGAAAAGGCTATGATTGTATCATCGAAATTTTCTTTCAATCTCTGGTTTTTAGCCACAATATCTACTGTCTGTTCCTGTACTATTTTAGCAAGTTTCATATTCCACTGTTTCAGCGCCTCGTTCTGCTTGCTTACAATTTCTGAAAGCCTCTGGTTTTCTTTAATGAGATTATATGTTTTAATGGCATCTTTTATAATACAGATTAATTCTTCATCATCCCAGGGTTTGGATATATATCTATAAGCTCCACCTCTGTTTATTGCAGCTATGGCAAGCTTTATATCAGAATAACCTGTAAGCATTATCCTTATGGTATCCGGCAATATCTTTCTTGCTTCTTCAAATAATTCCACTCCTGTCATGCCGGGCATACACATGTCTGAAACAATAACGGCAATGTCTTTTTTATCATTTATTACTCTCAGAGCTTCTTTCCCGGAAGAAGCGGTCGTAATATTCAGTCCTTCATCTTCCAGCAGCCTTCGCAGACTTCTTAATATATTTAATTCATCGTCAACAATTAATATTTTAGGAAGCATAGTTTCATTCATCTTTTATACCTCGTCGAAAACAAGTATAATACCCTTCTGCCCGTCAGGGCTCTCCATGAATACACCTCTGATTTTAATTTCTCTGTCGTTTAGTGACATTATTTCACATAGATATTTATTTTGAATAACCCTGTCTATAAAATTGTTTAAATCCTTCTTAAATATATCTTTTCTGTCTGTACCTACTATAATCCTTCCTGCGTCTCCGAAAAATTCCATCCCTTTTCTGTTACATTGCACAATCATATCATCACAATCTATACCTATTACACCTGCAGGTAACAGATCCAGTATATTCTGAGATCTCGTAAGAACTCTGTTCTGAAATATAAGTTCAGATGTCCTTTCTGAAACTATTCTTTCAAGATTTGCATTCAACTCCATAAGTTCTTTATTCTTTTCCCTGAGTTCCTCTGCAAGTTTCAGGTTTTTCTTGTTAAGATAATACCACTCTATGGAATTGGATATAGTAATTTTCAAATCATCATCGTTCCACGGTTTCGGTATAAATTTATATATTTGCCCTTCATTTATTGCTTCTACTACAGAAGCAGTATCAGCATAACCTGAAAATACAATCCTTACCGTATCAGGCCACCTGTGGAAAACATGGCGAAGGAATTCCACTCCGTTCATTCCCGGCATCTTATAATCACTTATTACCAGATGAACCGGATATTCACTCTCAATAATAGAAAGTCCCTCTTCTCCTGAATTTGCCGTAAGTATTTCATAATCATCATCTATAAAAAGCCTTTCTATGGCTTTAAGGACATTTTTCTCATCATCTACAAAAAGGATTTTTACAGGTTCGTTCATTATTATTTCTCCTGTCGTAACGGGTGGTAATCGTTATGCGTGACGCGTGACGCGTGACGCGTAACGGGCAGTTTCACTTTTCACTACTCGCTTCTACCGGTATCTTCACAGTAAACACAGTTCCTTTCCCTACTGTACTTTCTACTGTAATATCTCCCTTATGTTTTTTTATTATATCATAAATAATACTCAGGCCGAGGCCTGTACCTTTCCCTACTTCTTTCGTAGTAAAAAAAGGTTCGAAAATCTTATTTAAATATTCTTCTTTTATGCCGCATCCCGTATCTCCTATGGATATATATACAGAATTTCTGTCATACCATGTTTTTATAATAATTTCTCCGTATTTTTCTATAGCCTGAGACGCATTTACAAGTAAATTCATAAATACCTGTGTTAACTGCTGTGGATAACATAATATTTCCGGTATATCTCCGTATTCTTTTATTACCTCTGCTTTATATTTAATTTCATTCCATACTATATTCAATGTACGATCTATAGCTTCGTTTATATCTGCACGTCTGAGATCTGCTCCATCATCAATCCTTGAAAAACCTTTTAAATCCTGGACTATTTTTGCCACTCTTTCTGTACCGTCAAGAGATTCTTTAATCAGTTCCCTTATATCTTCTGTGATATAATCGATTTTTAACTTTTTTTTCTTTTCATAAAGTTCTTCAATAGATGGAGTTATCTTAAATTCTTTTATAACCTCCGATTGTCCTTTCATGAACTCAATGAATTTATTTATGTATTTTTCAAGGGATCTCAGGTTCCCTCCTATAAATCCTATAGGGTTATTAATCTCATGTGCTATTCCTGCAGCAAGCTGTCCAATGGACGCCATCTTTTCCGACTGAAGAATTCTTGACTGGGCAGATTTTAGCTCATTATAGGCAATTTCAAGCTCTTTTCTGGCTTTTTCCGAGCACTCCTTTTCTGCTATAAGTAAATGTTCCGTTTCCTTTCTTTTGGTAATATCACGGGCACTGGAGAGTATTGCTTTCTTGTCTTTATAATCGATAAGGCGGCAGTTTACCTCTGTCGGAATAACAGTTCCGTCTTTTTTTACATGGATTGTTTCAAAATAAAACTGGCCTTTTTCATGAAGTACTGAAATTATCTCCTCCAGTTTTAAGGCATCATCAGGGAGATGTATATCAGAACGTGTCATGTGTAAAAATTCTTCCCTCTTATATCCGAAGCGCTCGCATGCTATATGGTTTACTTCAAGAAATATGCCTTCAAGATCATAAATAAAAATAGCATCGTTTACATTATCAAAAAGTGTTCGGTACCTTTTTTCACTTTCAAAGAGTTCTTTACGGGTATTCTGTTTTTCAATTGCTCTCTTTACCATTATGAGCAGTTGTTCAATACTGTATGGTTTCTGTATATAACCATAGGCTCCGAGATTGATGGCTTCAACCACCGATTCCTGGGAAATATCACCTGTAAGAATAATAAATTCCGTATATTCTTCTTCTTTTTTTATCTCTCTCAATACTTCAATACCTGACATGTCTTCAAGCATAATGTCCAGAAGCACTAAATCAGGTATTTCCTCTTTTATAAGACTTATGGCTTTTTGCCCGCAATCAACTGCCAGTATTGAATAGCCGTAATAGACAAGTATATCCGAAAGGGTTTTTCTGATAGATGCTTCATCGTCTACTATGAGAATGGTATTCATTGTTCACCTCCCGGAAATATTAAGGTGAAAACACTTCCCTTTCTTCCATTACTCTCTACTTTTATTGTTCCTCCGTTTACTTCTACAAGTTTTTTTGTCACAGCAAGCCCCAGACCTATGCCTCTGGATTTAGTCGTAAATAGAGGTTCGAAAATTTTCTCTATATGTTCAGGCTTAATACCACAACCTGTATCTATTATAGAAATATGCAGAAAATCTCCTTCTTTTTTCCCTTCTATGACAATCTCTCCTCCTTCAGGCATGGCCTGACAGGCATTGATTATAAGATTTTCCATTATCTGCACCATATGAGTTCTGTCAGCGCAGATTGTATAATCTATATTTCTATTAATTATCTTTATAGTTTCATCAAAAGTTCTTCTTTTCATCACTTCTTCCATAAAGTCTGGGAAAAATATTTTTTCACTGAAAGTAACAGGTTCTATTCTGGAAAAATTTAAAAGATCTGAAATAATCCTTTCTGATCTCTGAACTTCCGAAGAGATCATATTCAAATATTCTTTTACACAGTCAGGAGAGTCTTCGAGAACCATATTAAGATAATAAATGGCATTATTAATTACTCCCAGAGGATTACGCAATTCATGTCCTACGGAGCCTGCAAGCTGACCTGTTACTGCAAGCTTTTCCTGTCTTATAAGTTTTTCCTGTGTATCTCTTAATTCTTTATTTTTCAATTCCAATTCTTTTTTACTCTTCAGAAGATTTATTTCCTGTTTTTCTCTATCCAGAATATTAGAAAGGAGTCTTTTTACTTCCATTTCTTTCCAAAATCCACCATCAAAAAAAATGAAAAACTCTTTGATGTCGAATTTACAAGAT
>CALARM010000747.1 GCA_937888925.1 uncultured Synergistia bacterium
CACAGAGTAACTGTATTTCCATGGGACAGGAAATAAATCCTGCAGGAACTTTAGAGGCAGGGAAATCTCCATACGGGCTTTATGATATGAGCGGAAATGTATGGGAATGGTGCAGTGACTGGTATAACCCGAAATATTACAACACTTCTCCTTCCAGAAATCCCAAAGGTCCGAAAGAAGGACTCTATAAAGTCCTTAAAGGAGGATGTGGAGGAAATGCTGCCTATTATTATTTCATATCCTCAGGCAGACACAGTGCAGTGGTAGATTACTGGGATGCCTATACAGGCTTCAGATGTGTAAAAGATACAGGCTATAAAAAATAATTTTTCCCTGTACTTCTGTTAAAAGAAAACTTTTTTTGTACGATTTCCAGGGAAGCGAAAAAGGGGAGCCTGTACTTCTGCTAAAAGAAAACCTGGCTGATTCCTTTTAAACACTGCATGTTCATAAATTCATAATTCGTGACTTATAATATTTTAAAATAACCTATTTCCATTTTCATCATTTTAAGTGATATATTACTATCTCTAAATTTATAGTCATAATATTACATAATAAAATTTACCTTATGAAATATCTATAAATCATTATAGTGCAGGAGGTTTAAAGCCATGAGTATTATAGGAAATATAACTTCTACTATAAGCCAGTATACCGGTATAGAACAGAAGAAAAAAACTGAAGAAAAAAGTACAGAAACATCAAATATTCAGCCAAAACAGACCGGCGAAAGCAATACCGCCTCTTCAGAAGTATCGTCAGTAAAGGGAGAAACCTATACAGAGGGAACAGGAGGCGAAAAAACCAGAAAAGATCCCTGGGCTTCAAAATTATTTGTAGGAATTCAGTCGCTTTTTTCAAAGAAAATAACGGGAGAAGAGGCAAAAGCAGAAGGTGAATCAAAAGCTATGGGTGAGAAAGACAGGGGCGGAGAAAAAGTCGATACAGAAGAAACGGTAAATGACACTGGAAAAACACCGGATACATCAAACATACCATCAACACAAAAACAGAGCGAAATAAATAGTCAGTTAAAAAGTAACCAGAAAACATGGGATGCATACCAGAAACTTTCTCCATCTGAAAGGAAAAAATTTGATGAACTTTCCGAAAAACTCTATCACGACGGGAAAGAAGGGAAAGCAGGAGGAACGAATGAAGATCTTGTTAAATTACTTGAACAGGGAAAACTGAACAATTATGATGGAAAATTTACCGATGAATATGGCGATTTCGTTGATGTCAATAAGCTGAGAGATAAAGATGGTAAAGGATTACTTGATAATCTGAACAGTATGGCAGATCAAAAATTTGCCGAAGGACTCGATAAAAATAAGATAATGAATGAAACGCTGTCAAATCTTGCCAATCCCGATAAAATAAATCAGGGTAAAAAAGGAACAGGAGACAGAGGAACATGTACTGTAACATGCCTTGAATATTTGAATGCAAAGAATAATCCTGCAGAATATACAAGGATTGTAGCAGGTCTGACAGGTGAAAAAGGCGAAGTCGAACTGCGTAATGGAGAAACAATGAAAATAGCCGATGATGTTATAAAAGGAGATAATAGTGGTAGAACAAATGTAGACAGAATATATCAGGCAAGTATGGTAAATTACGCTATTGGCGGAGGTTACGATAATTCAACTAACAGAGTTACAGACCTTGACACAAAAACAAAACAGTTATATGAAAAAGATTTTCAGGGGCTTAACGGTAAAGAATTAAATAAAGTAATGAACGGAGTGCTTTCAGATAAAAGTGAAGTATTTGATTATAAGCCGGATGGAAACGCACAGGTAAGAGGTTCTACCGAATACAGAATATCAGAGGCTATCAAAGAGGGACAGCAGGTACCTGTAGAAATAAACGGACATAAGGTTATAGTGGAGAGAATGGATCCAGGGCCAGGTGGTAAAGTATATCTGAGAGATCCTTACGGTGATGGTGCCACCGGAAATAAAGGTGGTGGTCACAAAGAAATGTCAAAAGATGAATTTTTCGGTCAATTAAAAAATTACCATTTATCATCATAAAAATAAATGTATAATTTAATGGCGTAAAATAAAACTTTAGATAAACATTACGTAGAGGCAATTTATCTAAATAATTTAATTGTTTAATTGCATATAAGCGTTCAGCATTTAGCAATCAGCTAAAAGCTGAAAATCAAACTTCTATAAATAAAGTTTGCTGGCTGCTGATAACTGGGCGCTTAAAATTACAGAAAGGATAAAAAATATGGATAATAAAGAATTACATATTTTACACAGTGCAATTTTTGGTAAAGAACTGAATGAGGTAAAAGAACCTGAAACTATACTTTCAATGCTGAAAGAAGGTAAAAGTGATATTATAATGAGTCTCAAATGGGATGAAAAACGCGGAAATGATCTTCATGATTATCATAACATAGTATTACAGCATATAAATGATAAAGGAAGAATAGTTTTCTATAATCCTATGGGACATGAGCCGGTGAAGGCGGGAACAATAATAAAGGGAGAATATATGGGTCCTGAAAGACTGGTTGAAGATACAGGTATGGAAAGTTTTTCACAGAATGATTTTTTGAAATGTTTTGAGGATAGAGAAGCGGTTTGTTTCATAGCTAACAAATAAAATAAAAATCTGAAAAATCTATTCTTTTATCTCATTAATTTCAGAAATTTTCCATATCCATCCTTCCCTGAGGAAAACTACCTCTCTCCCAAATTCCCACCTGTCTCCTTTCCCGCCTGTGGCAAACAGGAGACAGGAAATTTTATTACTCTCCATCTTCCGCTCATTCT
>CALARM010000748.1 GCA_937888925.1 uncultured Synergistia bacterium
AGGAACAATCTCTCGAAGCTTAAACAGGCAGAAACATCCGTAGAATTTCAGAGAAAACACAGCGATCTTACAATAGCAGGAAAAAAAGAAGAGCTTACCAGAGCGGAACTTGTTTACAAAAATGCTATGGAAGAATTGATGGAACAGAAAGAAATCACAAAATCAGCCATAGAACAGGCTGCTTCTTCTCTTGAAGTGGCAAAGAAACAGCTTGAGAAAACTCAGGCCGGTTCGAGAAAACAGGAAATAGCAGCAAAACTTGAACAGGTAGAGCAGGCAGAAGTCACTATGGAAAATGCCAGAAAAGATTATGAACGGCAGAAAGAGCTTTACAAAAATGAGTTTGTTGCCCAGAAAACTGTTGATGATGCGGAGAAAACATACCTTCTTGCAAAATCTCAATATGAAGCGGCACAGGTAGCTTATGATATGGCTGTTGAAGGAAACAGACCTGAAGATATAGAGATAAGTCAGGCACAGGTTGAACAGGCTGAGAAAAATCTAAAGTACCAGATAACAAAAGGCAAACAGGATATTGCCGTTAAAGAAAGATCTCTCCATATAGCGGACACAGATCTGAAGGGGGCAAGGATAAATCTGGAACAGGCCAGAACCGAAGGACTTCAGGTAAGCATGAAAGAAAACGATCTTGCATCTACCGGTGCTCTCCTGGATAAATCAAAAGCTTCAAAAGACCAGTCAATAGATCAACTGTCCAAAACAAAAATACTCTCACCTGTTAATGCTCTGATTATCAGTAGAACAGTAGAAGTAGGTGATGTAGTTGCATCTCAGACTATGTCCAGCGCAGCAGGAACTACTTTAATGACTATTGCCGACCTGGGTGAAATTTATGCAGAAACGACTATTGACGAATCTGATATAGGAAAAATCAAACTCAACCTTCCTGTTACCATAATGGCTGCAGCCTATCAGGACTTAAATATACCCGGTTATATAACACATATAACCCCTCAGGCTTCACAGGTTGAACAGATACCGACATTTAAAATAAGAATTAAAATATTACTGGATAAAATTAAAGAACAGGATTTACCACAGGGAAAGAAGCGCTATGAGTTACTTTACCCCGGTATGTCTGTAGATGCAGATATTTATGTAGACAAAAAAGACTCGGTTCTACAACTTCCTATGGAAGCAGTATGGGAGAAAAAAGGGAAAAAATATGTTACCCTTCTTAAAGGCCAGAATACTTTTGAAGATGTGGAAGTTACGACAGGACTCAAGAATAATGTTATGGTAGAAATAATAAAAGGGTTGAAAGAAGGGGATGAAATCAAGCTTCCTGAAATTAAAGGAGGAAGCCAGACTCCAGGGCCGGGAGGTCCGGGCGGAGGTCCGATAGGTCCGGGCGGAGGTCCGATAGGTCCGGGCGGAGGCAGAGGAGGGAGACAGGGCTTCTAAAAAGTTAAATATAAATAAAATTCGTTAAGTATCTTATAGTATCACTATGACCGTAAACATTGACTCTATGTTCTATTTATGCTATAATTGTCACAGAACAATAAAATAAAATACATTATTTGTGAATCACAATGAAAAACATAAAAAAAGCATTCAGTTTAATAGAAGTTATATGGGGAGTACTTATCCTTTCTATTATTATTGTCAGTGTAACAGGTATTTTTACCAGCATACTGGTTTCCACCAAAAAAAGCGAAAAGCTTGTTGTTGCTACAAATCTTGCTCAAAAACAACTGGAATATATAAAACTTATGGGGTTTTCAGATATTCCAACTTCTCTCCCGATGGATTTAGACGGTCGTAATAATGGTGTTACAGCGACCGGAACATCGGGACATTATTTTCCTGCCTTTCCGGTACCTCCTGATCCTCTCAGGGAAGTCGTAGACGGAGTTACCTATTACTACAGAATACAGGTAAAAGATCTGAGTGGTGTTTCAGGGAAGGGTCTGGTAGTCATAACAGTTACAGTATACTGGGATCAAACAGATGATAACAGTGGTAAAAACTTTGTTACTCTTGAGTTATATAAAGCACAATGAGGAACTCTATATGAATAAGAAATTTAAGAATTACGGTCATACTGTAATGGAACTGGTTATGGCCATTTTAATTTTCAGCCTTTTTCTTGCATGTACTTTTGCCGTATTCAGCTACGGATTAAAAAACTGGAAACTCGTTGAGACAAAAGGTGATGTCCAGAATCAGGCAGAAGTTGCCATGGGCAGAATCCTGAGTGAAATCACTGCTACAGATATTACAACTCTTATAACAGGTAATAGTCCTGTACATTATGTAGTTTTTGAAAGTGCTGTAAATTCTTCTACAGGTGATGTAGAAAAAGAAAATGCTGCAATCGTATGGAAGGGATATGTATTATATTACACATCTCCTTCCGATGCAGGTAAACCTGATAAAAAACTTTTAAGAAAATTTATACCACACGAGAATAGAACAACTCCAAAACAGATTGATATTACAAAAATGTCTTTATATCTTACAGATACGCCTCCATCCCCCGGTTCAGGTGAAGAACTGAGAACTGTTGCCAGAAACATTTACGATATGGATATAAGCGTTAATCCCAACAAATATATAGTAGATCTCTCCATTGTTGCGAGGAAGAAATTTTCCGAAAAAAGGCTGGCTTATGATAAAGATTTTTCCGATAATGTGGCTCAGGAAAGTGTAACATTAAAAGCTTCTGTTATGCCAAGAAACAGTCACGATTAATATCAAGGAGGAATTACCATGAAACATCATGAAGAAAACCGTGGTATGGCTCTTATTACCATATTATTAATGATGGTCATACTTGTTATGTTAACAGTGACTCTTATAACGGTAAATACAAATAATCTCTTATATACATTGAATTATAATAACAGAGTATCGGCACTTATGGCAGCAGAATCAGGAGTGGCCTATGCCATATATGAGTTACAGAAGGTTTCCAACTGGCATCCGCCAATTGCAGATGGTAACACATGTAACGGTAAATTTACCATATACTTCAAGCCAGGAACTACTGTAAATGATTATTATTCTATAAATAATCTTGATAAGGGAGGATCTGACCCGAATGGCTACAGAGGTTTTACCGTACCTCCCAATTCTGTAGACTTGATAGTTACAGGCCAGGCAGGTAATTCAGTAAGAAGAATAAGAGTAACACTGGGACGGGAAAATATAAGCGAAGGAGGCAGATGCAGCGGAATAGTAGATATAGATGCAGCCAATTTTATAATAAAGCGTGCCACAACAGCAAAAGACACGAACGAGGGAGGATCTTTCCATTCAAATTTCAAAAATCCTATTGATCCGAATGCGCCGTCAATAAAAACCGTTAATGCTACATTTACAAAGGCCTTCGGAGGAGTAATAAGTGGTTGCAGTGGGATAAGTATAGCTCCTGCTTATTATGATTCCGGCAGTGGAACTCAGTTGAGGGAATATGTTGACCCCAAACCTATACCTGATATTGATATAAAGAAGCTTGTAACAGATAAATCAGGGTTAAACACAACTCCAGGTGGCACTTACAGAATTACTCAGAAAAAGACAGGTGGAACATTTGAATTATTAGACGTAAACGGTAATTCTGTAACCATTCCCGGAACTTCCATAGATCAGGCGACAGGGGAGCTTGTATTTACTCAGAGTATCTATTTCAGTAATGATGTAAAATTTGAATTTCCTATGAAAGATAATCATTATGCCACTGCAGGGTTAAGACTTGAGAAAACTGGCGGTGTTTATCCATCACTTTATATAAACGGTAGCAGTAAAAATGCCGATAGTTTTCAGGTCTTTGGAAGGTTACAGGGAAATGGCTCCATATATAATACAGGAAAGACAAAGTTTATAATGCAGACAGACCTCGTGGCAAGTGAAGAAACAGGGACAGAGTTATTAAGTGAGGGAGATATAAATATAAGTTTACCTGCAAGCAGGTTAAGTAATATAAATCTGAATCTCACCGGTGCCGTATTAACTCATGGTAATTTAAACGCCATAGTCCTTGATCCCAATGCTTCAGATCCATATTCACTGGCTTCCAATCCTTCTGCAGCTATGTCTGGAGATAAATGGCCCAATAACTGGGTGGAACAGGCTTATAACAATGTAACTCCTGTACCTGCTGCCACTCCAAATACTATTACCATACCTTCAACAGGGCTGTCCATAACTGGTTCGGGAAGCTGGCCTGTAATGTTTGTTCCTGACGGAGATACAACTATACCATCCAGCGGCGGAGGATATGATAAATCAGGAATACCTACGAAAACTTCTGCTACCCTTACTATCAACGGAGATGGAACTTACACGTTTACAGGAGCAAAACATATTCATGTTTATGTTAATAACAAATTATGTTCCTGGGATACAATGAACGACTGGTTTGATGTTGACCCTGTAAAGGGTACTACTATAGGACCGGGGATACAGGTAAATTTACATGAAAACCACTGGTCTACAGGCAGTTGGATAATAGACAATGGTTATTTTACCGATGGAAGCGCCCTGAATACTTATATGTATAATACATTAGTAAAATACGAACAATCCCTTGGAGGTAAGCCTTCAACAACACCTGTTCCGGTTCAACAGATTTCCGGTGACATATATTCCCCTGATATACTCATAACAGGAGCTCTTGTTGTTACAGATCCGAATAATCTGGACGGGACAGGGCCTGTCAATAGTGATGCCGGAAATATAAAAGTAAAGCTCATCA
The DNA here is from genome assembly GCA_937888925.1 of uncultured Synergistia bacterium. The sequence continues at coordinate 4,724 of CALARM010000748.1, forward strand.
GTCCAAAGGATAAAGGAGATTTTTCTATAATTCATTCCAGAAATTACGAAAAGCTTCTTGCTTCATCTGAAATAAGGACAAAAATAGTAGTTAATACGTGGGAAGAATTACGTTAAAAAAAGTGAGAATCGTGAAGAGTGAAGAGTGAAAGGTGAATAGAGGAATACGTTCTCATTATTCGTTGTGACCACCCGGTCATGGCTGTTAGTGAGTGGTGAACGGGTTTTATCTCACTATTCACTACTCACTATTTATAGTTTTTTAGATACTTTTCACCTGTTTCGGTAATTAGAGTTAAAAAATCACTTTGAATCTCCTGATCCTTTCGGCATATCCCTTGAGAGATATGCTTTCCAGTTCCAGGAATCTTATCTGTGATTTTTTTAATATATTGTATGTATATTCTGACACAAGGATTTCTCCGGGAGCAGCACAGGAGCATAGTCTGGCAGACAGATTTGTAGCATCTCCTATGGCGGCATATTGGAGGTATTCATCATCACCTATATTCCCAACAAAAGTTGTACCTGTATTTATACCAATCCCTATATCTATTGTAATCTTTCCTGATTTTCTCCATCTGTTATTAAGTTCTCTTACCGCTTTTTGCATATCTATTGCCGCAAGGACCGACATAAGGGCATGGTCTTCTCTCGGCACAGGTGCTCCCCATATGGCCATAAGGGCATCTCCTATATATTTTTCCAGGGTTCCGTCTGTATTAAAGACTATTTTTACCATAGGCGGGAAATATTCGTTAAGCATATTGGCTACTTCTACGGGATTTTTCTTCCCCGAAAGTTCCGTGTAATTTCTTATGTCACTGAAAAGAATTGTCACACACATCTCTTCTCCACCCTTGCCAACATATGCAGGTTCTCTGATAAGAGTATCAATGGTATTGGGAGAAAAAAATCGCTCAAAACGGCTCCTTACTTTTGCATCATCTTCTATTTTCTGATGAAGGAGGGAATTTTCCACCGCTACGGCAGCCTGAGCGGTAAAGGCGGTGACGAATTTCAAATCTTCTTCCGTAAATCTGTCAACAGGCCTCTGGGCATCTGCATATAATACACCTAAAAGATTATCCTGTGTTTTCAGAGGAACACAGACACATGTTCTTATACCATGAACCTTTACGCTCATGGCACTTTTAAATTGTTCATCCTTCAGGGCATCTTTAACCAGTAATCCCTCTTCTTCCAGTAATACCTTATTTATTATACTCATACTCAATACCGGTTCTTCTTCTCCCTGAAGATCATAACGTTTTCTGAAAATTTTATATTTAAAAACCGGTTCCAGATGTGCTGTTCTTATGGCATTACCGGAAATATCCCTGTCAAGTATCCATATGGCTGCCCTGTCAAGATCCATTATTTCAAATAAAATAGACAGTATTTCTTCTATTTTCACTTCTATCCTTTCCGGTTTACTCAGAGCAGTACTGGCTGAAAGTAAAATCTCCAGTTTTTTTCTGTCTCTCAGATGTTCTTCTCTGTCTGAAAGTTTCAATGTTGAAAGCCATTTGGTTTTATCGTTACTCAGAAAATCTTTTATATTTGATGCCATACTGACAGAGACCTTTCTGTCAATAATATGGGTTTCACTGAGTTCAGTTTTTTTCTCCTCTATTTTTTTATCATCTTCATCAATAAGATAGAGCTGAATCCTGTCTCCATGTTTCAGGATTGCTCTTGTTATACGTTTACCGTTAACATAGGTACCTGCAGTACTGTTTAAATCGGTAATATATAATACCCCTTCGATTAAATCTATAGTGGCATGATGGCGCGATACTTTGGCATCATTAACTATTATATTGTTGTTTTTATTTCTCCCTATACCTGCAGGCGAGGAAGAGAGAGAAAAAGTGTTACCCTTTAAAGGCCCTTCATATCCTGTTAATTTATATACAGGTCTGTTATACTGATCATGTTCTTCCGAAAATAAAAACATCTAATATTCACCTTCATTAAAAATTTTGAGTTTATCATAATTTTCATATAAACGTCTGCCTTATTCAGCTAAAATCCAAGAAATTTATTTGACACTCCTATTAAAAATCTTATTATTCCTCCTATAGCTACTATAACGGCTATTATCCATAAAAGAGTTATTACAGATAAAATAGTAGCAATAACCGGTCGTTCTTTTTTATATAAATAAAGGGAATAAAAGCCCAGAGGCAACCATCCTACTAAAATTACAGGAATAAGTATTACAGCAGGTATTAATGCCGGTTTATCCCATACAGGATTACCTGTTACATCAAAATAATAGACTATTACAGTCGAACTTACCAGACATAAAATAACTGTTATTATAACGGGTAATGTTGAAAATGACTGGTTCATAAGTTTATCCTACAATTATAGTCATATAAATTACTCTGTTCGTGACGCGTAACGCGTTACACATGACCGGTTTAATCCAATGGGCATCACACATTACGCTTTACGCATTACGAGGTTATTATTTATTAATAGTTATTAAATAACTATAATTTATTTATCTATAATATTCAACTTTTAAAAAATTAAATCCTGCTTATTGTATTACGATTATAAAAAGCATATAATAATCAGTGAACAGTGAACAGTGAACAGTGAACAGTAACCAGTAATCTGCAATTTGTACATAACTTATTACAGATAACTAATAACTGGTCACTGGTCACTGATAACTGGTCACTGTAAAAGGAGCAGTTATGTCTGAAAAATCTCTTTCCTCAAAGGTTCTTTCTGTTGCCCTGAAGTGGGAAGGCAAAGAATTTAATCCCGGCCAGAACGAGCAGTGTGCTTATTTTGTAAGAAAAATTTTTTCTCTCGCAGGTATAGAACTTGGCGTTACAGGAAAACCTTCCGATAATTATTTCCCTACTGATGAAAGTTATGCAAATTCCCTTGCAGGAGATGATATCGGGACAAAAATCGACAGAGTCTCAGAGCTTATGCCGGGGGATTTAGTTTTCTTCAAGAATACTTATGGTAACTGGCCTGATGGAACTATAACTC
>CALARM010000749.1 GCA_937888925.1 uncultured Synergistia bacterium
ATATGACTCCCCAGTTTATTATGAAAATCGATGTCATACCTCTTACGCCGAACGGAAAAATTGACAGAAAGTCCCTTCCTGCACCAGATGAGTCTATGGTAAAAGAAGAATTTATCCCTCCCTCTACAGAGACGGAAAAGAAACTATCGGCTATCTGGGAAGAAATTCTGGGTGTCAGGGCAGGTATGAACAGTAATTTCTTCGACCTGGGAGGCCATTCCCTTAAAGCAGTGGCTCTTCAGAGTAAAATTCAGAAGGCTTTTGATATTGCCATAAGTCTGAAAGATATTTTCAAATATTCTACCCTGAAAGAAATGTCTCTTCTGATTGAAAAAGGAAGTAAGACCTTTATTTCTATTTCACCTGCGCCGGACATGGAGTATTATCCTGTTTCTTCGGCACAGAGACGTATGTTCCTTGTAAATCAGATGGATCAGCAGAGTATTACCTATAATGTTCCCTGCATGTTTATTATTGAAGGCTCTCTGGACCATAAAAAACTCCTTCAATCAATAGATTTTGTTATTAAAAGACATGAAATACTCAGAACTTCTTTTCATATACATGACGGGGAACCGGTTCAGAAAATCCATGAAACTGTTCATACGGAACATATATACAGAGAAGAAGGGGACGTGAATATTTCTGAAATATCAAAAGCGTTTATCCGCCCCTTTGATTTATCTAACCCTCCTCTTATAAGATGTGGTCTTATAAAAATAGCTCCGAAAAAGCACCTCTTTATTATGGACATACATCATATTATCTTTGACGGTGTGTCTTTTGATATATTCATGAGAGAGCTATGGAATTTTTACAGAGGCCATGAGATGCCTCCTTTGAAGTTACAGTATAAGGATTTTGCCTTCTGGCATGAAAATCTCCTGAAATCGGAAGAAATAAATAAACAGAAAAAATACTGGCTCAATGTATATGACGGTGAACTTCCCGTGTTAAACCTTGTGACAGACATGGCCCGTCCTTCTGAAATATCTTTTCACGGTAAACACAGAATTTATAAAATAGACAGTAATCTCACTTCCCGTTTGAGATCCATGCTTGTCCGGGGAGGAACGACCATGTTCATGACAACTCTGGCCTGTTTTTCCCTTCTTCTTTCAAAATATACATCTCAGGAGGATATAATAATAGGAACTCCCGGCACAGGAAGAACTATACCTGAAGCGGATTCTCTTATAGGTATGTTTGTAAATACGCTGGCTATAAGAACTTCTCCCGGGAAAGACAAAATCTTCAAAGATTTCCTGAAAGAGATAGAAACACAGGTTCTCTCAGCCTATGATAACCAGGATTATCAACTGGATATGCTTGTTGAAGATCTCCATGTCAGGAGAGACGGAGGCAGAAATCCTCTTTTTGATGTATTGTTTGATATTGTGAACAGAAAAGAAGAGAAATTTACGGAAAATATCTGTCTGAAACCGGTTGAAACCGATATGGATGTGGCAAAATTCGATATTGTAATGACCGTTGTCGAAGATGAACATGAGCTCATCGTGAATATTGAGTATCGCGATGACCTGTTTATGGCTGAAACCATAGACAGAATGGCAGAACATTATATCAATCTTCTTGATGATATAGTAAAGAAAAAAGACGGTAAGCTTAAAGATATGGACATGGTTTCGGAAGCAGAGAAACACAGATTGCTTTATGAATTTAATAAAACCTCCCGTCCCTATAAACTGAATAAAACCATTCATGAACTCATAGAAGATTCTGTTCATGAAAATCCTGATAAAATTGCAGTGGTCTGTAAAGACAGATATCTTACATACAGCGAACTGAGCCACCATGGGAAAATTCTTTCGGGAAAACTTCTGTCTGCCGGAGTGAAAGGCAATGAAATTGTAGCCATAATGGTTTCCCAGTGTCTGGAAATGATTCCCGGTATACTTGGTATTCTCAAATCAGGAGCATCTTTCCTGCCCGTAGATCCTTCGTACCCTTCCGAAAGGGTTGAATTTATGTTACACGACGCAGGAGTAAAGGTTCTTCTTACAGAGAAGCATTTAGAGAGAGATGTAACATTCGGCGGTACTGTTATATGTCTTGATGATGACACAGTCTGGCATGGAACTGTTCCGGAATATGTAAACACAGTCAGAGCTTCCGACGCCGCTTATGTCATCTATACTTCAGGCACGACAGGACTGCCGAAAGGTGTAGTGATAGAGCACTCATCTCTTGTAAATCTGAGTCTTTATTTTAAAGATTTATTTTCTCTTTCTCAGTCCGACGGCATGACTAAATATGCAGGCTTCAGTTTTGACGCAGGCATGTTTGAAATATTCCCATGTCTTATTTCCGGGGCAACTCTTCATATAATTCCCGATGAGATGAGACTGTCTCCGAAAGAAATAAATGCCTATTTCGAAGCAAATAAAATCACCTGTTCCTTTCTTCCGACCCAGTTTGCGGAACAGTTTATGGAACTGGAGGAAAATACCTCTCTTCGGTATCTTTATACAGGAGGAGATAAACTTAGATTTTTCAAAAAACAGCCCTATACATTGATGAACTGTTATGGCCCCACTGAATATACTGTAGTAACGACAACATTCCCCGTAGAATCTATGGACGATAATATTCCCATAGGGAAGCCTCTGGCAAATACGGAGTTATATATCCTTGACAGTGACGGTCATTTATTGCCTGCCGGTGTGCCGGGAGAACTTCATATATCGGGAGCGGGCCTTTCGAGAGGTTATCTTAACAGGCCTGAACTGACGGAAGAGAAATTCGTAAACAATCCTTTCTCTCCAGGAAAAAAGATGTATCGTACAGGAGACCTTGCAAGATGGCTTCCTGACGGAAACATTGAATTTCTGGGAAGAATTGATGCCCAGGTAAAAATAAGGGGTTATCGTATCGAACTGGGAGAAATTGAACAGACTCTGAAGAAAATAAGCTGGATCAGAGATGCGGTAGTAATAGACAGGGAAGATAAGCCGGGGAATAAATATCTCTGTGCCTATTATATTCCTTCCGTTGATAAAGATTTCCCTGAAGAAGAAGATGTGGAAAAAATAAAAACGTTCCTTAAAGAAAGTCTCCCCGATTATATGATTCCACAGTTTATTATAAAGATTGACTCCATACCTCTTACTCCGAACGGAAAAATTGACAGACATGCTCTTCCTTTACCTGACTCATCTATAATGAAAGAAGAATTTATTTCTCCGGTTACAGAGATTGAGAAGCATCTTTCGGAACTCTGGGAAGAGTTTCTCGGCGTAAAGGCAGGACTGTCTCATAATTTCTTTGACCTGGGCGGTCATTCTCTGAAAGCAGTGGCCCTTCAGAGCAAAATTCAGAAGGATTTTAATATTAACATAACCCTTAAGGATATTTTTAAATATTCTACATTAAAAGAAATGTCTCTCTTCATCGAAAAAGGAACGAAGAGAGTTATTTCCATTCTCCCGGCTCCTCAGATGGAATATTATCCTGTTTCTTCTGCCCAGAGACGTATGTTCCTTATGAATCAGATGGAAGGAAAAAGTATTACCTATAATACTCCTTTAGTATTTATCATTGAAGGAGCAATTGACCATAAAAAATTAAGTGATGCCATAGATAAAGTCATAGAAAGGCATGAAGTGCTCAGAACTTCTTTTCATATACAGAACGGCGAGCCTGTTCAGAAAATCCATGACACTGTTCAGGCAAAACGTATGTACAGAGAAGGAGAGGAAGAGGATATTGAAGGAATATTGAAAGATTTTATCCGTCCCTTTGACCTGTCCCGTCCTCCTCTTCTCAGATTTACTCTTGTAAAAACAGGTAATAAAAGGTATGTGTTTATGCTGGATGTGCATCATATTATCTTTGACGGAGTATCTTTCAATATATTTATGAGAGATCTCTGGAGTTTTTACCAGGGAAAAGATATTCAGCCCTTAACGATACAGTATAAAGATTTTGCCTTCTGGCATGAAGCTCTTTTAAAATCTGGAGAAATAAATAAACAGAAAAAATACTGGCTCAATGTTTATGAAGGGGAACTTCCCGTATTAAACCTGATAACCGATATGCCCCGTCCTTCCGAAATGTCTTTTCATGGACAGCACAGGGTTTATACCATAGACAGAGATATCAGTTCCCGTTTAAAAGCCATGGTATTCCGGAGAGGTTCAACACTTTTTATGACAGGTTTTGCCTGTTTCTCCCTTCTCATGTCCAGATATACTTCCCAGGAAGATATAATCATAGGAACTCCCGGTACAGGAAGAAATGTGCCTGAAGTAGATCCCCTTATAGGTATGTTTGTAAATACCCTGGCCATAAGAACTTCTCCCGTGAGAGATAAGCTCTTCGGAGATTTTCTGAAAGAGACGGAAGAAAGGATACTTTCTGCCTCTGATAACCAGGATTATCAGTTAGATATGCTTATCGAGGATCTGGGCCTTAAGAGAGATGCAGGCAGAAATACTCTATTTGACGTAATGTTTGACATTATGAACAAACAGGAAAAGAAATCTATGGAAGGTATTAATCTGGAACCGTTCCCTATGGAAGTGGATGTGGCGAAATTCGATATTACAATGACTCTTGTCGAAGATACTGAAGATCTATACGTCGCTGTTGAATACCGTGATTCCCTGTTTCTTTCCGAAACTATCGACAGAATGGCAGGACATTATATCAATCTCCTGGGAGATATATCAAGGAAAAAAGACGGCAGACTTAAAGACATGGATATACTGTCTGAAGATGAAAAACACAGATTGCTCCATGAATTCAACAAAACTTCACTGCCTTATAATCTGAACAGAACAATTCATGAGCTTATAGAAGATTCTGCTCTGACTCATGGTGATAATATTGCAGTTGTGTGGAAAGACAAAAAACTTACTTACAGTGAACTGAATAAAAACTCTCGTATACTTGCAGAAAAACTGCTCTCTGCCGGAGTAACAGGTAATGAAATCGTAGCCATAATGATTTCTCAGAAGTTTGAAATGATTGCCGGTATCATGGGCATACTTGAAGCGGGAGCGGCATTCCTTCCCATAGATCCGTCTTACCCTGCCGAGAGAATTGAATATATGATGGAAGATGCCGGCGTATCAGTCCTGCTTACAGAGACACGGTTGAAGACAAAGGTAAAATTCGGCGGCTCTATTATCTGTCTTGATGAAGATTCTATATGGGAAGGTTCTGTAACAGAAGGAGGGAAAAGAGGAAAACCTTCTGACCTTGCCTATATTATTTATACGTCAGGCACTACGGGAAAACCAAAAGGTGTTATGATAGAGCACTCTTCTCTTGTAAACCTGAGTCTTTACTACAGGGATGTATTTTCTATCTCTTCACAGGACAGAGGCACAAAATATGCGGGATTCAGTTTCGATGCCGGCATATCGGAAATATTCCCCTTCCTCATTGCAGGTGCAGCCATTCATATAATTCCTGACGAAATGAGGCTTTCTCTTAAAGATATAAACATGTATTTTAAAGAGAATAAAATCACCCATACCTTCCTTCCCACCCAGTTCGCGGAACAGTTTATGGAACTGGAAGAAAACACTTCTCTTAAATATCTGGATACGGGAGGAGATAAACTCAGATTTTTCAAACCTCATCCCTATAAAATGGTAAATGCTTATGGCCCTACCGAATACACATGTATAACCACTACCTTTATGATAGATCGTCTCTATGACAATATTCCCATAGGAAAACCTGTTGCCAATACAGACATATACATACTTGACAGAGACGGATTATTAACACCTGTAGGAGTGCCCGGAGAACTGCATATATCGGGTGCCGGGATTTCCAGAGGCTATCTCGGAAGACCGGACCTGACGGCAGAAAAATTTGTAAACAATCCCTTCCGTCCGGGAGAAAAAATGTACCGCACAGGAG
>CALARM010000750.1 GCA_937888925.1 uncultured Synergistia bacterium
TGGCACAGAGAGCATATATAAAAAATATTTCCTCCTTTTTCCAGCCGTTTAAAGATGGGGTTTTACCGAACATAACACTTATGGTGTATATAGTTATGCTGTGATAACATATACTTACAAAGGTGCCTACAATAAAATCACCTTTAAAAGACATACGGACCTTCAGAAATTGAATCAGATATAAAACAAGTAATTCTATATGTCTTATAAAATATTTTATGGACAATCAACCTCCGTGAATGGTAATTTTCTTTCTGCACATAAACCATAAAATTCTTCCTCCGGTAAAGAGGAGTATAACCCATATGAACTGTATAAGAAGAGCCCTGTATGCTACGGATAAATCTACCCTGCCGAGATAAAGACTCAGAGGGACAAAAGCAATATATTTAAATGGTAAAAAAGAGCTGATATACTGAAAAGTGCCGGGGAACCAGTCTATTGGAACAAGAAGACCGGAAAATAGTTCTATAATCATATTTTTAGGATAAAGAATACCTTCTATGGAAATGGTGTAAACAGCAATAAGACCTATAAAAAAGTTCAATCCCACATAGAGTAACATACTCAAACCTGTACTGATAATGAAGAGAAATAAATTATATAAAGAAGAAGGGCCATGAACGGGGTATATCAAAAAGGTCGCAATAATAATGGGAGGAGTAAAAAATAAAAGACGAAACATACTCTGCCCCAGCCCTCTGGCATAATTCAGTGCCTGATAATCCACAGGTTTTATAAGATCTATGGAAATTGTTCCGCTTCTTATGTCATTTGCAATATCATGATCCATATAATTCAAATAAAGACTCTTTGAGATCCATCCGATGGCAATATAAGTAACCATATCGGAAAGTGTGTAATTATTTATTGTTCCTCCCGATGCGTAAAGGGCTTTATAGATAAAATAATAAACTCCTACATGGATTACATAATTTATAACGCCAAGGAAATAATTGGCCCTGTAGGCAAGAAGAGAAAGAAAGGATATTCTTAAATATTCTAAATAGACATCTGTTTTAAAATGTACTTTCATAATTAAATCGTAATGTGTGATGCGTGTTTTTACCGGTACCGGGCGACCACAGGGGGGGCCGCCCCTACTATTCACTTTTCGCTGCTCACTGCTCACCGGTCACTGATAACTGGTCACTGGTCACTGCTCACTGATAACTGCTCACTGACCTTCCCTTCTCTATAAATTTTCCTCACTATATCTTCAATAGCTGTTTCTTCAATAGCTATATCACTTACATGAGCATTATTAACTACCTTCGATATTATCTCTGTGGCAGACATGGTTTTTCTGTCGAAAGATGCTTCATAACGAAGAGGTTCCAGTTTTTTCCAGTTAACAGTGCCATTAAAACCGAAACCTGTCAGTTCGGAAGAAGATTTCTCTTCATCGAAAACAAATATAACTCTTTTTCCGCATGAAAAGGATTCCTTTAAATCTGAAAGCAATCCGTCGTAGAGAAGTTTTCCTTTATCGATAATCATTACACGTTTACAGAGTTTTTCTATTTCATCCAGATTATGGGTTGTCAGTATAACAGTGGTTTTCTCCGTTTTATTTATATGAGCCAGGAACTCTCTGATTTTGACTCTTCCTTCCACATCAAGGCCTATAGTAGGCTCATCAAGAAAGAGAACCTTCGGATTATGTAACAGTGATGCCACAAGATCACAGCGCATTCTCTGTCCTAAAGAGAGTTTTCTGAGAGGTAATTGAATAAAATCTTTCAAATCGAGTATTTCTTTAAATCTGTCAAGTCTTTCGTCAAAGGTCTTTTTATCCACTTCATAGACCTTTCTTAAAAGCCTGAAGGATTCAATAACTGCAATATCCCACCATAGCTGTGTACGCTGACCGAAAACGACACCTATGTTTTTCGTATATTCCGTCCTGTCTCTTGACGGTATATAACCTGACACTCTGACGATTCCCGACGTGGGAATTAAAATTCCTGTAAGCATTTTAATAGTAGTGCTTTTACCTGCGCCATTTGCTCCTATATAACCTACCAGTTCACCGTCTGAAATATTAAAAGTAACGCCTGACACAGCAGGAACTTCTTTATATTCCCTGTTAAAAAGGTCAAGGAAGGCACCATAAATCCCCTCACGTCTTTTATAATTCAGAAATGTTTTTGTCAGATTTTTTACTTCTATCATAAGTACTATCTTTCTTTTACAGTATAAAAAAACCTTTTTCTTATGAAGGATTTTTATAAATATCATACAATATTATAAAAGGTTTAAAGGAAAAATATATAATTCTTATTACAGTTTATTTATAGAACTATGAGAGAGGAAGAGAGGGAATATATTTATGAAAAGCACAGAAAACTTCGAAGCAGAGAACGTTTTAAAAAAATTGAGAAACAGCAGCAGATTATGTTTGGAATTTCCTCATTACCATTATCAATAAAGAAAATTTTGCTTCATCAAAGGGAATAAGCTATGAAAAATAATTACATAAAAAAACCAGAAGAAATTATTCATGAACTGAGGAAGAGAATCCGAATATATGAAATGGTTATTTCAGAGATTGCTTCTTCTCCTCTTATAGATTCGGGAGAAATTGAAAAGATAGCAAATCATATAATGAATAGTCGATGTGAGACAGACTATATCGAAGATTTTCTGGAAGAGAGGACAGAAAAAATCAGGAAAGAAGATGCTCTAATGGAAGAGCATGAAAGGAACAGATTTATAGCGGAAAATGCCGGTGACGTAATATGGCTTCTGGATTTGACAACAGGGAGGTTTAAATATGTAAGTCCTTCTGTAGAAAGACTGCGCGGTTTTACACAGGAAGAAGTAATGAACCAGTCCATAAAGGAAGTACTTACTGATGAATCATATAGATTTGTATCAGAAAATCTTCCGGGAGTAATCAATGAATTTCTGGCAGGTAATACTTCTTTAAGGGTAATGACTCATGAACTGGATCAGAGATGTAAAAACGGTTCTATTGTAAATACAGAAGTTGTAGTTACACTTTTAAAAAACAATCAGGAACAGGTAACGGAATTACTCGGCATTACAAGAGATATTACAGAAAGAAAAAAAGCGGAAAGAGAACTGAGAAGGAAAACAGAAGAGTTGGAAAAATTCTTCAACAGTAGTCTCGACCTCCTCGCCATAGCAGATAATTACGGATATTTTCGCCGTCTTAACCCTGAATGGGAAAAAGTCCTCGGCTATGACCTGGAAGAACTTGAAGGACATAAATTTATTGATTTTGTTCATCGAGAAGACCGTGAGGCAACAATCGAGGCAGAAAAAATTCTCATAGAACAAAAGAAAGTCGGGCCTTTTGTGAACAGATACAGGACAAAAGACGACTCTTACAGATGGATTGAATGGAAATCTTATCCTGAAGGGAATCTCTTTTACTGTGCGGCAAGAGATATTACTGAACGGAAAGAAATGGAAGAAGCTCTCAAAGAAAGTGAGGCAAAATACCGTATTATAGTTGATACAGCCTGTGAAGGCATATGGATGATGAATGATAAATTTGAGACTGTTTTCGTCAATTCCCGTATGACACAAATACTCGGTTACACAGTTGATGAGATGATGGGAAAGAATGTAAGCATATTTATGTATAATGAAGAATTAGAAGAGCACCATAAGGAAATGGAAGAGAGGAAGAAAGGGATTCCCCGTCAGTATGTAAGACGTTATACAAGAAAAGACGGTGAAATAATATGGCTCTTTACGTCTGCTACTCCCATCTTTGACAGAGAAGGAAACTTTTCCGGCTCTTTTGCTATGTTGACGGATATTACAGATCGTGTAAAAGCAGAGGAAGCACTCAGGAAAAGTGAGGAAAAATACAGAAAAATCTTCGAAGATGCCGTTG
>CALARM010000751.1 GCA_937888925.1 uncultured Synergistia bacterium
GTTTTTATCTGTCCTGTGTTACAGGCTACTACAAGATCTGCTATGGTTGTATCTTCCGTTTCACCTGAACGGTGGGATACTACTGCACTGTATCCTGCTCTCCTGGCAAGGTCGATTGTTTCAAGAGTTTCAGAAAGAGTTCCTATTTGATTGAGTTTTATGAGGATTGAATTTGCAATATGTTTCTCTATGCCCACAGCAAGTATTTCTTTATTTGTTACGAAGAGATCGTCTCCTACAAGCTGTATTTTACGTCCCAGTCTTTCAGTCATCAGTTTCCATCCATGCCAGTCATTTTCAGCGAAACCGTCTTCAATCGATACTATGGGATATTTATTTACGAGATTTTCGTAAAAATCTACCATTTCTTCAGGAGTTCTTGCAGATTTATCCGATTTGGAAAAAACATATTTTCCGTCTTCAAAGAATTCACTTGCTGCAGGGTCAAGGGCTATAAATATATCTTCTCCCGGTTTATAACCTGCCGCAGAGATAGCTTCCACTATGACTTCCAGAGGTTCTTCATTGGATTTCAGGTTCGGTGCGAAACCTCCTTCGTCACCTACTCCGGTATTATAACCTCTTTTAGTCAAAACCTTCTTTAAAGCATGGAATGTTTCCGCTCCCATCCTGAGAGCTTCGGCAAAGTTCTTTGCTCCGAGAGGAAATACCATGAATTCCTGAAGATCTACATTATTGTCGGCATGTTTTCCGCCATTTAAAATGTTCATCATAGGCACAGGAAGGGTTCTTGCTCCCGGTCCGCCCAGATAACGGTATAAAGGAAGTTCTCTTTCTATTGCCGTAGCTCTTGCCACAGCCAGAGATACGCCCAGTATGGCATTTGCACCGAGTTTTTCTTTATTTCTGGTTCCGTCAAGTTCTATCATTTTATAGTCTATGGCTGCCTGTTCAACCGAGTCCATTCCTATTAATTCGGGACCAATTATTTCATTTACATTTTCTACAGCTTTAAGAACACCTTTGCCGCCATATCTCTTTTTATCTCCATCTCTCAGTTCCACAGCTTCCCTCTCTCCTGTGGAAGCTCCCGACGGAACCATAGCATTTGCCGTTATGCCGCTTTCAAGGGTAACCTCTACCTCTATTGTAGGATTTCCGCGGGAATCAAGAATTTCCAGACCGTCAATTCTTATAATTGTACTCATAAAAAACCTCCTAAAAATCAGTGATCAGTAATCAGTGACCTGTGACCAGTAAGATACTGCATCATTACTTTCCACCATTCACTCCATAAAATTACCTGTAATCATCATAATTCTTACAGAGAAAAAATATTCCTTTCTTTTTCTGGAAATATTTAAAGGATTTATAACGGGTTTGGAAGAATTGTATAGATAAAACATTCCTTTTCCTCGCGTCACGTGTCACGCGTCACGGGTCACGAAATATTTCATTATTAGATCAATTATGTGATTTTCTATGGTATAATAAATTTATCAGTCTTTTGAGGAGGTATTGCCATGGCTGTAGAAGAAAAAGCGAAACAGGACAGTGTATTCAGTGCCTTTGATATTAACAAAGTAAGAGAAGGAAGAGCAGAAGATAAATCCTCTCTGAATAATATTATTGACAAAGGTATGCAGGAATATGATATGGGCAATTATATTAACAGTGTGGCCCAGCAGGTAAGGGGATATCAGGATCTCTGTGAAGATGTAAACAAGAGTCTTAAAAAGACACAGAAAGTCCTTGAAGCATCAAAAAACGGGTTAACCTATGAAACCTATTCCTGGAAACAGAGATTACTCCATAAACTCGGTCCCTGGGGAAGAAAGAAAGCCCTTGAAATGGGTGTAAGCAAAACAGGTCTTGCTTTCCAGGAACAGAGAAAAACCCTTGAAGAAATGGCTATAGCACTGGATAAAAGAAAACTGGAAGGTGAACAGCTTGATAACCGCCTTGACAGTGATCTGAAAAAGCTTCAGGATATATACAATGAAGGAAGTAAAAAACAGCTTGAAGGTAATAAAGATGCAAACCAGTGGAGACCTCTTGCAATGGAGGCAAAAGATAAATTACAGCGTCTTGAAGAACAGTTAGCAGCAGAAACTGATCAGGATAAAAAAGCTCTCCTCATACAACAGGTGTCAGAACTTCAAAATGACTACAAAAAATATAAAGACAACCTGGAAATCGCATGCGACAAATTCACAGAAGGAGTTCTCATGTTCGAATGCGGTCATGACCAGTACAAAACCCTTCAGGTATGGGGAGAAATCATAAAAGAACAGATGAAAAACTACAAGGGTCTTTCCATTCAGATAAATACAATGAAAAGAACCATGCAGATGACCTATGACAGAATGATCTGGGCCATACAGGGTGTAGACCTTCAGAATGCAGCAGTCGAATTCATAGACAATGTGAAAAAGACAAGCAGCGAAGCTCTTGCTTCCGTAGCTATGGAAACCAAAAAGATAAGTGAAAAGGTATTCGAACAGTTAAAGAAACCCATTACAGATGAGAAAAAGAGAGAGATTGCTTTACAGGCCATAGATGCAAGCAGAGAATTCAGAGAAAAAGCCAT
>CALARM010000752.1 GCA_937888925.1 uncultured Synergistia bacterium
ACTACTTCATTTATATCACCTTTTACCGCCGATTTTATTTCCTGTGTGGCAGTTTTCTCTTTTGTACAACCTGATAATATTATGATAAATGTTAAGAATAAAACGCAATTCAGTATATGTCGCACTGCAGTGCCTCCTTGTTACATAAGAATCGTGACGCGTAACGGGTGAGCGTGACGCGAGGCCCTTGGTTATTTATCTGTTTTTTGCTGAACGTCTTCTATTTTAATATTGGCTACATGCTCAACAGTTGCCAGAGCTATTTTATAATTATAGATTGCATTGATATAATCTGTTTTTGATTTTGTAAGATTTAACTGAGATGCAGTTACTTCCATTATAGCTCCTGCACCCTGTTTGTATTTCCCTTCGGAAATCTGTAATTGCAGTAAAGATAAATCTACTTCTTTTTCTGCTATTTCTATACAACTTTCCGCACTTTTTAAGTCAAGTAAGGCATTTTTTACTTCAAGTTCTATGTTTGTTTCAACCAGTTCCTTCTGTTTTTTTACCTGTTCTGTAGATGCATTGACTTTATCCATTTCAGCTCTGTCTCTTACGTTGAAGATGGGCATACTTAAGCCAAGCTCAATATAAAACCCTTTTCTTCCCATAGAATTATCATTTCTTACTGCATAACCTGTAATTACATTTATTGTAGGTTTTATTAATGCTTCAATAGCACTTATACTATCTTTTTGCTGAGAAAGAGCCAGATTTAATTGCCTTATTTCAAATCTGCCTGTAATGGCTTTTTTAAGTAATATTTTTTCATCTGTATTAACAGGTGTAAATGAATTGTCACTGTAAATTTCAATTGCTTCTTCCATACCTCTTCCCATAGCACTGTTCAGATTATTTAAGGATTTATCATATTCATTCTGAGCCTGAGAAGAGAGCATTTCAGCTTTTGTAAGGGCTATTTCTGCACTTACTTTATCTACCTGTGGCACAAAACCTGACTCGAAGAGTGCTTCTGTCAGTTTTAAGTGATCCTTGCTGGCTCTTATATTTTCTTCTGATAAAAGAAGTTGATCTTTTGCTTTAAGAGCAGAATAGAAGGCAAGTTTTACTTTATAAGAAAGATTTTCTTTTACAGACTGAAGCTTAATCTTTTCATTTTCTTCCTCAAGTCTTGCTGTTATCAGTTTTATATTTACTGCTCCTCCGTCATATATTATCTGGTTCATTTCCACTGCCAGAACTGCATCGAAGTTATCACTGTCCAGAGCTATTTGATTTATATCTGTTCCAAAGGGCAGAGGTTTTGAGAGGGTGAAATTTTGATATCCTGATTG
The DNA here is from genome assembly GCA_937888925.1 of uncultured Synergistia bacterium. Next base: position 1,299 of record CALARM010000752.1, read on the forward strand.
ATAGTGATACTGACTTGCAGAACCAATGGCATATATTGTTGGATATCTTTCTGCAAGTATTTCATCTACTTTTGCATGAGATACTTCTACCTGTTTTTCCGCAACATCTACTGCAGAATTATTTTCCAGAGCACAGTTTATACAATCATCCAGAGAAAGAGGCTTTTCTGATGCTTTTGTATCTGATGCTTTTGTATAGATTGTAAGCGATATTATAAAAATTAGTAATAATATAAATTTTTTGTTCATATGTTAAATACCCTCCGGCTCCGGTAAGGAGCCGGAGGGAGAGCTTTACTGTTTTATAGTGAAATAAATGTCCCTTTTACCATCTTTACTTGCTTCCCAGAAAGCATATACTTTGCCGGAAGAGTCAACTCCAATAGCCAGCATCTGCCCTGAACTGGTAGCTTCATCAATCTGAACAGGCGAACTCCACGGCCCACCGTAAGGTTTATAAGAAAAATATAATTTGTCAGTAGAACTGGATAAATCGTAGCTTTGCCATATTATATAAACATTATTTGAAGAGTCACATATTAAAGGAAGATGAGAACTGTCAAAGCCTGATGAATATATAACACTATCATTCCCCCATGACCCTCCTGCAGGACGATAGGACATATGAAGCCTGGTAGGTGTAACTGGTTGACCATTGGGATCAGTTGTACCACTTTCCCTCCATGCAAGATAGGAATTACCAGAACTATCTGATACCAGTGACAAAACTCTTAAATTAGAAACTCCGCCTGCAGGTATAATACTGCTGCTACTCCAAGAACCTCCTGAAGGTTTATAGGAAAAATGCATCCTGTCAGGTGAAATCTTTGTTGATGTCCCTGTCAGTGGGTCAAATACCCATGTGCCCTGTTCTTCCCATACTCCATAAAGATTCTTTGATGCATCTACTGCTATTTTAGGGTAGGTAAAATTAGCACCGGAAGCTATAGTAACAGGGGAACTTAATGGACCTGTCAGCGGGCCTGTTACAAAATCAATATTAACTGCTACAGGTGTAGGAGTTGGAGTAGGATATGGTACTACTGACGAACCATAACTGGTTCTTACAAGAGCATATACATTACCTTCAGAATCTACCTTTCCATCGCCATTCTCAGAGTAATTTTCGACATTTTCCCTGAGCAGAAAAGGTGAAGTCCAGGAACCATTTACAGTCTTATAGGAAACATATAGTTTATCATTTGTAAGTGGTTCACCGGTATTTGGATCAGATGTACCGCGTTCTCCCAGTCCCAGGTAAATAGTTCCTTCACTGTTAATCATAGCACCGTATGGATAGTAATTCCCTGTAGCTACGACTGAAGATGTTCCCCATGAACCACCGTTAGGTCTATAGGAAACGTGAATTTTATGGGGAGATGTATCTTCGTACCAGAATAAATAGGAATCTCCTGATGGTTTAACAAGTATACTCGGATTTCGTCCTGCTGCCGTTCCGTCACTCACCTTCACCGGTGTACTCCAGTTCCCTGCTCCCGGTGTTATGGTTGGATGGGGCTGTGTCGGTGTTGTTACTGCCCCTGTAATTACTATATTCGCTGTCACCTGGCTTCCTGCAGTTACAACTGCCTGAGCAGAACCTGTCTGACCTGAATTATCAGCAATAACTGTAACTGTTGTGGAAGGTACGCCGTTCATATCATAATGGCCTGAGCCATCTGTTACTGTGTAAATATTTGTATTTTCTATATAAACCTTTATATTCCCGACTCCCTGACCATTATGGGTAACTGTACCTGTAACTGTACCAGTTCCCTCTACAACTGTTACAGATACTTCTGCACTGCTTGACCCGCTTATAGCTTTTACTGTCCCTGTACCTGCTTTTGTAGCAGTAAAAATACCGGTAGAACTTATTGTCCCTATATCTCCAGATACTGTCCATGTTGCAGCGGGAGTAACCAGACCTTTTTCTCCGTCACCATAGGCGGCAAACTGACATATACCACCTGTTCCTACAGGAGAAAGAAGGATATCTGGAGAAATTCTGAAATTGGAAAAAGAAGAACCTGACGAATTTGGATCTGCTACAGGTACTTCCTGCTGAATGGAAACCCAGTACGGATGTTCTATTGTTAAGATTTTCAGACCTGAATTAACACCTGATATAGTAAAAGATCCGTCTTCTTTTGTAGCAACTGAAACATTGTCTATAGTTGCAGTTGCTCCTGAAAGAGCTTTATAATTAGCGGGAGGATTATTTGTAAAAAGTACTATCATACCGGGCTGTTTCCCTGTCTGTTCTGCAGATAATTTCTCATCTCCCAAAAAAGGAACAAAAACAAATCCACCCTGAGAGCCGAACACAGCGGAAACAATAGCAGCGATTGCCCCACAGCCTGAAAGTAAATATAAAGAACCTGATAAGAGTAACAATAATGAAATTATAAGATAATATCTTTTCATTTTTTTAACTTTCTCCTTTCAATTTTTACTATAACTGATTGAGAAATATGCAATACTGCTTATATAAAATATTTCTTTTATCTTAAAATTCTGTCGAAAAATAAAAAAATTAGCCTTATAGATTCCTCCCTCCCCTCAATGATAATATAAGTTGAAAAATACTTTGAAATGTAGATTATACAGGAAAAGCACATGTAGAGCAATAGTTTTTGTAAAAATTACTATATAAAAGCTTTATAAAAGCTTTTCCTTATTACTGATATGGCTTTAGATAACAAATTCAGGGGAGTTTTGTCAGAACTGGGGTGAAATCTTTCTTTTTGATGTATAAAGTTCTTCCTTCTGTCCTGCCTGTTTCTGTTCTGCTCGTCACACGTTACAGAAGCATATATTATTTATGCTCAATTTATGCTCATCTTAAGTAAATAACTAAAGTTTCATGTCAGTAATTTATCTATATTTATCGGCCTTATTTAAATTAAATACTTTCTACAAGATTTTATAAAAACCTTCTAACTTTTACAATACACTTTGCTCATGTCGTTAAAGACTTTTTTCTATCTTGTTGCTTTTTAAAATTCCCTGTGATATAATACTTCCAATTTACTTTCTTACACTTTATTCTACTCAAAAAAGATGCTCTTAAAGCTTTCTGTGATTATAGGAGATAATTATGATTTACGAACTGAGACAGAGTGCCCACAGGAAATATTACCTTAAGGTAGCTGACCGTCTTTCCAGATGGGGTTTTACACCGAATACATGGACGATGATAGGACTTTTTATGGGATTTTCCATGTCTTTGATGATATATTTCCGTTCCTATTTCTGGGCTATGATTTTTGGACTTGCTATGGCATGCTGTGACATAATGGATGGAGAAATAGCAAAACTCAAAAAAACTACAACTCCTTTCGGACGTCTTCTTGATGTTACAGTAGACAAATATGTGGAAGGTTTTATCGGACTTGCCGCAGGACTTTCCATGGAACCTGTTCTTATGCCTTCACTCATATGGGGTATTTTATCTATATGGGGAAGTGTTCTCATAAGTGTTGTGTCAAATGTAGGAGGCATACTTACAAAAAAGCAGCCCTTTAAACTTGTAGGCAGGGGAGACAGAGGTTTGATTATATGGGTCGGTCTTA
>CALARM010000753.1 GCA_937888925.1 uncultured Synergistia bacterium
ATTCATAAAAAGCTTCTGCCTGGCAGGCTCTGGAGAAGAAAAATTAGTTTTTTATGTAGTATAAAAAAATATAACAGATAAGTCGTATTGACTTTTACCATAAGAACATTTATAGTAAAGGCCGTAATTATAACTTACGTTACCTCGCGTCATACGTTACGCGTCACAATTCTCATATGATAAAAAAACTAAAAGAAAACAAAGCTTTATTAATTCTTCTCCTTATATCATCAGTGCTGCTTCTTGCAAATATCTGGAATACAAATGAATTCTTCTGTGATGATGAATATATTTATATAAGAATGGCAGAAGAAATGTATAATAATAAAAACGTCTGGACTCCAACCTGGTTTGGTGAGATACGTTACTTCAAACCTCCCTTTACTTACTGGTTGATGATGTTCTTCTTCCCTGTTGGCGGTACAAATATCACTACTGCACGGTTTTCAATAGCTTTTATATCTATTCTTACCATTTTATTTATATATAAACTTGCTGAACAGCTATATGGCAAACAGGAGGCTTACCTTGCAGGTATTCTCACCTGTACATGTTTTGGATATCTCATCTACGGTAAAATAGGTATGATGGACATGCCTCTTACGTTTTTTCTGACTCTTTCAATTTATTATTTTTATCAGGCTTACCGTGAAAAATCACCTTTTTACGGGGCATTATTTTTTGCTGCTACCGGTGCATCTTCTCTGGTAAAAGGGCCTGTATCCATAGTAATTTTATTTTTCTTTGCCACAGTCTTTTTATCAATATTCGGCGGATGGAAAATTTTTATCAATATTAGAGCTTTATGGGGAGTATTTGCTGGAATATTTTTTATTATTCTCTGGCCTCTTGGAATATATATGAGTGGAGACTGGAATAACTGGTATAATTTCTTTATTTTAAGAGAAAATTTCGGAAAATTTCATGATCCCGTTAATTATACATGCCTGGATTTACTGCCTTATTACTTACAGTTTTTCTTTCCATGGTCTTTATTACTTTTAGCTGCACTTCCATCAATATTCAAAAAGAAATACCTGCGTCTTCCCTCTTCTGTTGTTCCTGTGCTCTGGTTTTTCTGTACCACCGCAGTATTTCTTCTGCCTCAAACAAAACTGAAACATTATACAATACCGGCTTTACCGGCTTTATCTCTTATGATTGCTTTTTTATGGCATGAAATAAAAAATAATATTCTAACGAAGATTTCTCTTTATATTACGGCATTAATTTTTTCATTATTATTCTTTATCATAATCTGTCTTATGAGGCTTGCCACAGGTAATGTACCATTTATATTTCTTACTGGAGCCCTTATTTCAGATATTATGATGATTATATTTCTTATAAAAAGAAACCTTGTCAGATCTGTATATGGTTTTGCCCTGTTAGCACTGATGTTGATCTGTGCAGGTTCTTATTTCTCTTATCCTCATCTTCCTCCCGGAGCCGTACCGTTAATAAGATCAGGAAATTCTGATTTAGCAGGTGTATTCAGACAGCAGTCCTTTGTTTTTTCATATTTTTCAAATATAAAGTTTATTCAAATATCCTCTCTGAAAGAGATGAAAGAGATACTTGATAAAAAAGGCAAAATTATAATATCAAAGGGTGATATGGAAGAATTTCAAAGAAGCGGTAATTTTCCTGATGTAAAGAGCATATATTCGTGGGAACAGTGGAAGAGACATATATCAGCAGGAGACATATACAATAGTTTATTATTGTCGGATATTTCAATTCTTAAAGAACCGGTATATTTATTCGAAAAAAAATGAAATCACTGTAAAAGTCCCAGTACTGCCTGCTGTGATTGATTTGCCTGAGTCAGCATTGCAAGAGATGCCTGCTGTTTAACCTGTTCCATACTCTGCTGCAGAATTGCTTCCGTATAATCTGCATCCACTTCCTGAGACAGGGTTCCCTGAAGGCTCATTTTATATGTTTCACCATTAGAAATACTCACTTTTAATCGGTTCTGCAGAGAGCCAAGGGAAGATCTTTCAACAGAGACTCTCTCTATGGCATCATCAATCATACTGACACTGTTTTTCGCCGCAAGAACAGTAGACACATCAAGCCGGGTAATTCTCAGGCCATAAGAACTCACATCTCCTATACCAACATTGATTTCTTCACCTGCATTTGCCCCTATTTGAAAGGAAATAGATTTATCATCACTTTCGCCTTTATCCTGTGATGTAATCCGTAACACAGCTGTTTTACCTGCATCAGTGCTTGCATCCACCTTGTAAAAGGTCATTTGAGCATTTCCGTAATCACTGAGTGTAACTATACTTCCGCTGGTAGAATTTATACTATCCAGACCTCTGGCTGTAAATACCGGTTGATACGAATCGGATGTATCTGACGCATATATCTGTGCATCGATACTGCTTCCGTTGATAACCAGTTTAACCTGAAAGGTAACGTCTTTAAAATTAGTTTTATCGACAGTAACTTCAGTTCCCATAAGAAATGTAGGGGATGTTCCCTGAATGGTAGATTCATTTACAATAATGTTTGTAAGTAATGTTCCGTCTGCATCTTTAGGAGGTCTGCTGCTTTTCATGTCTCCGTTCAAAAGGTGTCTTTCCTTATATCTGGTATCTCTTGCGATTCTGTCCAGTTCTTTTCTATAATCATCAATTTGTTTTTGATAATTAACGCGGTCTGCATCCGTTGTGGCATCATTTGAAGATTTTACGGCAAGCTGTCTCATATTCTGCAAAATATCCTGCATATTGGAGAGAGCCTTTTCTGCTGTAGCAAGTAATTTATCTCCTTCCTGAGTATTATCGATACCGATCTTTAAACCTTCTTTATAGGCGATAAGTCTCTGAGAAGTTGCCATGACAGCGGGGTCATCTTCAGAGGCCTGAACCCTTTTACCTGTAGCAATTTGTACCTGAATCGAAGCGAGATTGCCCTGAGCGAGATTAAAATTTTGAAGAGCCGAAATACCTGCAGGATTAAAATTGATACTTGGCATATTCCTTCCTCCCTGGATTTATGTTTATACATCCATGTATATTAAGATACCGGCAGTTTTATAGTGTATTTCATAACTTATTAGAATTTAAGTGAGTAGTGAGTGGTGAGTAGTGAGTAGTAAAGGCAATCTTTTACTCACTATTCACTACTCACTATTCACTCATTAATTATGAATTGTTATGAAACTAACTATATAAAGATATCCTATATATTTAATCGGCATATAACGTCTAAACTTTAGTATTTTTGATATTATTTTACAGAGATTAATGTCCTATTCTTTTCACTCTTCACTTTTCACTCTTCACTATATATAATATATGTATGATTAATAAAATTCTTATTACAGGTGAAAGACAGACAGGCAAAAGTACTCTGGTAAAAAAGCTCTGGAATTTTTTAAGAGAAACCTTTCCGGAAATAGTCATAACAGGTTTTTTAACCAGATTGGAACAAAATGATAAGAACAAAAGAATTCTCAGGTTTATCAATATTGATAGGAAAGAAAATTTAATACTGGCAGAGAGTAATGGTGATAACAGAGGTATGTGTGTGGAGCCAGGAGCTTTTGATAAAGCTGCCGACTTGATTAAAAATATGGAAACCGGAGGTAAAATATTAATAATAGATGAACTGGGATATCTTGAATCAGAATCCATGAAATTTCAGACAGAAGTATTGGAGTTAATTAATCATGCCAGTTTTTCTATTCTGGTTGTAAGAAAAATGAAAACATCCTTTCTGGATCAAATAAGATCTTTAAATAACAGTATATTAATGGAAGTAACTCAGGAAAACAGAGAACATCTGTCAGAAAGAATAATGGATATACTATCTGCTATTCATCTGGAGAATCAATAATTTTTATAAAATTTCTATTGTCACGCTCTTCCAGATCTTTAAAATAAAGGGATAAGCACTCGATGAATTTATTGCAATCTCCGTCAGTGCCTTTCTCCTCACTGCCTGAAATGCATACGCACGGTATGCCTGCCAGGGCAAATGGGTAAAAACCTTTATTTATTCCATATTGATCTTTATCCCTTATGAAACTGTTATTTACCAGTAATCGAAAAAAATTTTCCGTGAATATGTTATGAGTCGTAACTACAAAGCGTGATTTTTTATCTTTATCTATGAGTAAAATACCTTTTTCCACGAGTTTTTCTTCTAGTCTTAAAGGATCAATTTCCCTGGCCTGATTATATATTTTTTTTATAACATATTCTTTAAGTTGTTCAATAGACTTATTTTTTTCTTCTTCACTGAAACCAAAGACATCTTTAAATATTTCTCTGCAGCTTTCGAGTATTTTACCAGTAGTAAGAGGAGTTTTTTCTTTCAATATATCTTTTAAACTATTTGCCAGTATAGTATCTATGTCGGATAGGTCTTTAAAATCAACAAGGTCTATAAAATAGTTATCTATAACATTTATACCTGCTATATCGGTAAAAGCATTTTCAATATTTATGTAGATAAAATCTCTATAGTAAGTCTCAATATCGGAGAGATAGTTCTGCGAACATGGGATATGATAATCTACAGCAGAAAGAATATTATTACGCAGGATCCCGTCAAAATGTATATAAATAAGTATATCATCTGCCCCTATAATTTTAGATCGTGTATGAAATCCTCTTTTCAGTATATCTTCAAAATAGAAAGCTCCTCTTAAAGGAAGTATTATATCCGATTCTGCGCCTGAAAAAAGCCACAGATAGTTTACGTCCGGTCTTCTGTCCAGTTTTACAAGAGATTCAATTAAGAAAGAAATAGTTTTTGCTTTTTTTATATCGTTACAACTAAGTTTTTCACTGCTGTTATTATAACCTGTTCCTAACATAATTGTTTTATTTGTATTTGATAAAGAAGGAGCGAAAACGACATATAAACGTTCTCCGTTTATATATTCGTCACCGTCTCTTATTAAATCTTCCGGCAAATCTATTACGGTCAGAATAAAATTGTTTTTATCAGAAATTTCCCTTAAAATTTTCTCCAGATATAATTCTCCGTATTTAAAAAACATATCTTCATGAGAAATATTTTCTTTTTTGTTTGAATAAAATTCAGAAATGAGATCCAGATTTTTTTTCAGTTTGCTCCCTGCCTGAATGCCATGATCTTTAACAACAATATTGTAATAATGATTTTGTTTTATTTCCGGAGATACATATAGTTCCGGTATCGATTTATATATATGCCTTGAGTAAGTAAGCCAGTTATAGTCTTTTACCATTGAAAGAAATTTTTTCTTATTCATATCTGAAATATTATGCCACAGGATGTCTCTATAACATTTACCGTAAGGTACACAGTTCACGGAGAGCAAATCTCTCAATTCGATTCCGTCAAGTCTTAAGGGGTGAACAAGACATCCTGTTTTTTCCTCTTCCCTGTCGATAAAACCGGCAAAATAGCAGTTATACATCAAAAATACAGGATCTCTGTTGTTAATTTTTTTTAGTTCCATGAGATATTCCTGTAAAAAAGTAGGATTTACTGTTTTAAGGTCAGGAAAAAAAGATTGAAAACATCTGGTATTAATAGTCAGAAATTCCGTAATAATATCGTTTTGTTCATAAAGATTAATACAGCAGCCTGCACAACTGTGCCCTTCAAGCTGGCACAGTGACACTTCCGGTAAATATATTTTTTTTCTGTCTCTATATCTTTTTACATACATATTTTAACTTAAAGCCCCCGGAATTCTCCGCTTATAGAGTCTACAACTCAGGTGGAGATGAAGTGGGAGTCCTTTCTATGATTAGATTTTTTGAAAATTCCTCATAGTTATCTAACAGATAAAAAATTATCTAAATATACCGGACAGCCAGTTGTGTTTTACGGAGATAGCCCCTTCTTTGCATAATTCCTGGCAGCAGAAACATCTGATACAGTTTCTGTGATCCATAAAGATTTTATTATTTTTCATAGTAATAACGCGGGCAGGGCATATTTCCATGCAGAGTTTACAGGCTGTACATTTACTATAGTCAATTAAAGGTTTTGTAGCGAACAGGTCTTTCAAAGGTCCGAATATAAAAGAAGGTATTCTGAATTCCAGACTGGAAAAAGGTACTTTTTTAAAATCTACAATATCGAGAGATGAAAGATTTTCACCAAAAAATTTTATATCATTGATATTTGTAGTTCCAATGCCTTTTTCTCTTGCAGCACGAAAAGTCAAAAATTTTTCCTGATTATAATTTACCAGTTGTGATATTATAAGGTCAGAAGCAACTGCATCTCTTGAAGCCAGTATTACCCCGAGTTTTCTGGGGCTTCCCCACTGAGGGCCATTTCCTTCCATTCCTGTTATTCCGTCTGTAATAGTTAAGACAGGTTTAATATTTTCATAGACTTCTACCAGCATTTTTGCAAAATATTCTTTATTTATACCTGCTTTAAGATGCC
>CALARM010000754.1 GCA_937888925.1 uncultured Synergistia bacterium
TAATGAAGCATTTTATAATCTATAATCAGGAGGATAAAATTATGAAATTAAACAGAACAATCATAGGTATGATTCATGTTGACCCTTTACCCGGTACACCGAAATATGCCGGCAATTTTACGTCCATTATAAAAAAAGCAAAAGAAGAAGCATCAATTTACAGAGATGCAGGGGTAGATATGATTGCCATTGAAAATATGCATGATGTGCCTTATTTAAAACAGCATGTTGGCCCGGAAATAGTATCAGCCATGTCTGTAACAGGTTACGAGGTAAAAAGCACATCACGCCTTCCCTGCGGTATACAGATACTGGCAGGAGCAAATAAAGAAGCCCTGTCTGCAGCTCTTGCAGGGGGACTGGATTTTGTCAGAGTAGAAGGTTTTGTCTTTTCTCATATAGCAGATGAAGGTTTTATAGACGGATGTGCAGGGGAATTATTGCGCTACAGAAAACAGATAGGAGCGGAACGGATAAAAATTTTCACTGATATAAAGAAAAAACACTCTTCTCATGCCATAACATCCGATGTAAATATAGGAGAAACTGCCCATGCCGCAGAATTTTTCCTGAGTGACGGAGTTATAGTAACGGGAACTGCAACAGGTTCTCCTGCAGATCTGGAAGAACTCAGACAGGTTAAAGAAAGTGTAAAAATTCCTGTTCTCGTAGGCTCAGGTATAACTTCAGAGAATCTTCAGTCCTATCTGGACATAGCAGACGGACTTATAGTAGGTTCCTATTTTAAATATGACGGACACTGGAGTAAAGGAGTGGATTTCGAAAAGGTTAAAGAATTTATGGATAAGGTCAATAAGATTCGTAACGGGTTATAATCGTGACCCGTGACGGGTGATGCGTAACAGGCAGTTTCACTTTTCACTACTCACTACTCACGACTCATCAGAATTTCCATAAATCCTTTAATTCCCCTGCATAAGGTATTCCTTTCTGTCCTCCATAGTTACGGCATTTAAGGCCTGCCACCAGAGAGGCAAATTTTAAATTTACAGGAACATCATATCCCAGGGTAAGGCCAAAAGCAAAGGTACCGTGAAATACATCTCCTGCACCTGTAGTATCTGTTACGTCTACCCTGTAAGCATTCTGACAGACAAAATCTCTGCCGTCCCAGGCAATAGAACCTCTGTCGCCCATAGTAGCAACTATCAGTTCCGAATGATACATGTTCCACATAGCCTTCAGAGCAGATTCCACGTCTTTCTCTCCTGTATATTCTAAAAGATACTGTGCCGGCACTATATGGTGGGTACCTTTCCGGAAAAGTTCATCATTACAGGGTTTATTCCTCTCAATATCTGTCACTACAGGTATAGCTGATTTTACTGCCAGAGAAGCGGCATAAACAGAAGCGCTGCCATGATAATTATCCATAAGGATAGCTTTCGAAGACATGATTAAATCGGAAGGTATATCTTCCGGTTCCAGAGATCTTTTAGTTCCACCTGTAAAGAATATAGATCTTTCACCTGTATCTTCAATACAGGCACAGAAGGATAAAAGGGAGGTTTTACCTGGATCTTTAATAAGATAATTAATATCTATCCCTTCGTGAGAAAGTTTTTTTATTATCATGTCTCCGTAATAATCATCACCGCATATTTCAACAATTGCAGCATGTCCTCCCAGACGGCTTACCGCTGTGAGAGCAGTAGCAACCTGTCCTCCGGGATGTTCTTCAAAATTCTTCATTGGAGATTTATCTCCCGGAAAAGGATAATCTTTAACTGTGCCTATGAGATCCCATGCGGCACAGCCTATACCTGTAACATCAATTTTTTTGTTCATTATTTTCATATATAAACAATTACTCAGATGAGCATAAATAATACACGTAACGCGTGACGGGAGGAATGATCTTATTGCATGCTTATGCTCGGGTCATTAAGACAAGAACATTCTGCATAGTTTCCTCTCCCCATTGGGAATCTACACAACCATTGGGTTGTTCTCTTCAAATGCACGGAGTTTATTGTTTGCTTTTAAACCTGTGAAAAGACAGTACAGAGCCAGTACATGAAAACCTATAGCCAGTAAGTCAAAAGCAAGGAGATAAAGTAAACCGTCAAGGCCATATAATATCATACCTGTAATAAAAGCCCAGTTATTTTTCCTTCTGGCAAGGAGACCAAAACCGGCAAAAACACAGGCCACAAAAAGATCAAAACCAAGGGCAATAAATTTTGCAATACCTCCGAATTGATTTGCAATGATATCTGCCAGTTGTGTTATACCGAGACCTACAACGAAACTCAGGTTACCGCCTGCCAGCATAATAAAAGTGTTGACTAAAGAAAGACCTGCAATCCAGAAAAACCAGTCAGCTCCGCTATGAAATTGTCTTTCCAGATTTGCTCTTTCCCCCATGAGTTTCTGTTTTGCAAGGAACTGCTCCTTATCAACCGGAGAGGTTTCCTCATTGTTAAATAATCTGTTCTCTTCCATATAAAAAATTCCATCCTTCCTATAAAATTTTATTTTATTTCACCTGGTACATGACGATCTGTTATATCAAGATGTGTTTCCACTTCCTGCTCAATAAAAAGAACCTGTTCCGGTTGACTGAATCCGGTAAGCAATGTAACCTTTCTATTATCTCCTTTTAAAATAGCATTTACACTGTATGTCCTTTTAATGCCATGTTTCCCCCTCCTGATATGTTCCTGGCAGTAAAGCTGTTCCAATTGAGCAGAATTTATCTTATAAGTGCCTATCCACGGTAGAGGTGCATGGGAAATAGATAATTCATAATCATTTACCTCTAGAAAGGTTTTATTAAGAAAACCTGCTACAGTAGAATAGGTAAGTACAACTCCCATTACAACATGAATAATAGGGGAAAGGCACATAATAACAGAGGAACCTGGATTTTTCAGGAAAGCAATTAATGCCATAGAATACCATAGGATAAGAAAACTGTCCCAGAAAATACAGAAAAAAGCCAGAAATATATAGGAATAATTATACCATTTCCTGGTAATTCTGAGTTGTCTTCCCTGTTGTTCTATAGTTATGCCGGCAGGCATAGGAACGTTCATGTGTCTTTTATCATCTATTCTGGCAGGTTCACCTGACTGTTCATAATGCTCCTGCTCTGTAAAAACTCTTCCGCGAAAATTGGGATGTTCTCTGAAACTTACTACAGCACAGCAACTGCCACATCGTCCTATAGCTGTCTGAGGATCTACGTCATAATCAGGGATCTGTATACCACAGTTTTTACAGTAATACATTCTACCGGACCTCCTCAAAATTCTGATGAACTATTATCACTACAAAATGAGAAAAGATAAATATTAGGAAAAATTAAATTTTTAAAGAAATATAAAAAAAATGAGGGGATAAAAAAATTTAACAGGAATTATTATAATAAGTGTTTAAAAGAATTATACGTGTAATAATAAAAAGGGTGAAGGGTGAAGGGTGAAGGGTGAAGAGTGAAGAGTGAAGAGTGAAGAGAATTAATACTCAGTAGAAAGAAGGTAATATACATGCCATACAATACATATAAATTTCTTCTTATAGTCGGTATAATAATATTTTCTGCACTGGCTTTTTTCTGTACCTGTAATAAAGAAAATTTTTCCATAACTCCTGTATCAGCTTCTGCTGGCCTCTCAGATAATCAGGAAGACTTAATCACTTCTCTCGAGAATGCAAAAACAGATGAAGAAAGAAAGAAAATATTTGAAGATAACAGAACCATTATCAATTCTGATTTCATCATTTCTATACTGAAAAAGGCCGACGAACATTTTGACGTAACTTCAGTTGCAGATAAGAGTAAAAAATTAATAGAAATTGCCGTTGAAGCTTCGGAATTTACCGGTGATAACATAAGCCTTGCCAAATCGCTCCTCCACAGGTCCACTTTTGACATATTCGAGAAAAAAGGCCCGGAGAGTCCGAATCTGGAGAAAGCTCTGAAATTATTTATCCAGGAAGGTGATAAAAGAGGTGAAGCATGCTGTTATATAAGGGAAGCAGGTAAAATGCATTATATATCCGGCAAACCGGAGAAAGCCCTGGAACTTCTGGATAAATCTATCTCTATTCTTAAAGAAATAAATAATGAATTACGTACCGGAGACTGCTATTTTTTAAAAGGAAAAATTTACAAAGATACAGGTGATAAGGATAAAGCTCTGGAGTATATGAAGAAGGCTATGACCATATACGAAAAAAAAGGGTACATATCGGGCATTTTGGAATGTTATCAGGATATGGTTTATACAAATCAATTCAACGGGTTTCTGGAAGAAGCAGAAAATTGTCTTGACAGGAAAAGAAAATTTATAGAAGGAATAGAACCTGATAAAATAAAGGAACTTTCGGATGAAGACGATGGCTATAACTTCAGAGAAAGTACGCTCAAAAGTAAAGACGAATTAATGATAGACTATTATATGAGTCTTTCAACTATTTATTCTATGACGGGTAAATATGAGCAGGCTATAAAGAGCTACAAACAGACAATTGAGTCAGGCAGGAAAATGGATAAAAGAGGTTTTTCAGAAATGCTTGCCTACTGGCACATAGGCGGACTTTATTTATCTCTTGGTCAGAAAGATAGAGCATTAAAATATTATCTTGAAGCTATGAGTAAAAACAGTGAAAACATTCCTTCCTATCAGGTTGTTTCCAGCAATATAGTAATCGGAAGTTTTTATCTGAAAGAAATGAAAGAGCCGGATGAAGCATTGAAATATTATGAAATTGCCATGAAAGAATCTGAAAAAATCGAAAATCCTCTCATGAGAGAACCCTTTAAAGGTATATGTATAAGCAGTACAGGACAGGTCTATCTGGAGAAAGGCGAATATGATAAAGCTATAGAGAAAATAGATAGAGCCATTAAAATCTTTGAAGAAATTTATAAAGATTACGGCGGTATTGGCCAGTTCGATTATTATCTCGTCTCAAATTACGATTTACTCGGCGAGGTTTATAACAAAAAAGGAGATAAAAGCAGAGCACTTTTTTATATGAATAAAGCAATAGAATGTGCCGGGAAACATGCCACATTCGCAACAAAACCGTCTGCTTACAATTATCTTGGAAATTTCTATTATGAAACAGAAGAATATTCAAAAGCTCTGGAAACATATAAAGAAGCTCTGAAAGGAGCAGAAGAAATCCGCTCTCCTTCACTGCTCTGGGAGTACTATTTCTCTATCGGTAAGACTTATGAAAAACTCGGAAATCTGAAGGAAGCCTGTAATGCCTGTAATAATTCCATTAATATAATAGAAAATATGAGAAATGAATTTAAAGTTGAAGAATTAAAGAGAGATTTTATGCAGAATAAAATAAAGGTCTACGAGCATATGATAGATATTCTCATAAAAATGAAAAAAGAAGAAGAGGCTTTTGACTGCAACGAAAGATGCAGATCAAGGGCTTTTCTGGATATACTTGCTAATCAAAAAGTAGATATCCGTCATGGAGTAAATCCTGAACTGGTACAAAAAGAAGAAGAATTGACTAACAGAATTCAATTTCTCTCAAGTGATATAAGAAAGGAAAAAGTGAAACCGGTCAGTTCACAGAGAAGTGCTTTCATAGAAGAAAGAGACAGTACATTGAAAAAACTGAAAATCGAATACACGCAACTTCTGGAAGAGATAAAGATGGAAAATCCTGAATATATGACTCTTATAACCATTAATCCCCTTACACTTGAAGAGATAAAAACTCTTCTGGATAAAGATACTGTAATAGTCGAATATTTCATCGGAGAAAATAAAAGTTACTGCTGGATTACCGGTAATAATAGCTTTAACACTGTAATTATTAATCATAAGGAACAGGATATAGAAAATCTTGTAAAAAAATATCGTGAACTTGCATGTGATAATATGACTCCTGAAAAGCTGAAAAGCAGTGAATGGAAGGAAATTTCAGAGAAACTCTACAATATTCTCTTTAAAGACGGAGAAAAATATATGAAAAAAAGAATCCTTGTTTCTCCTCATAAAATTCTTCATTATCTTCCATTTCAGGTAATGTCTGATGATAAAGGTATAATGCTTGTAGAAAAATACGATATATCCTATCTGCCATCGGCAAGCGTATTGAAATACTGTCAGAAAAAAAATACCCTGAAAAAAGAAAAAGTTCTTGCCTTTAACCTGGGTAACTTTAAAGCAGAGGAACTTCCATCTATTCCCGGCACGGAAGTGGAAGTTAAAGCTATAAGTGAATATTTTCCTATAAAGGAAATCTATTCAGGAAAAGACATGTCTGCAGAAATGTTATATAAAAGAGGAGGAGAATGTGATATACTTCACCTGGCGACTCATGGTATTCTGGATACAGGCTCTCCTATGTTCTCTTCACTTGTTTTTTCTGACAGAAGATTGAATGTATATGAAATATTTAATCTTAATCTTAAAGCCTATCTTGTAACTCTGAGTGCTTGTAAAACAGGATTTTCCGAAGATGCTAACGGAGACGAACTTGTCGGGCTATCCAGAGCTTTCATATATGCAGGAACTCCTACAATATGTTCAAGCCTGTGGGACGTATCTGACAGGGCCACTTCTGAACTGATGAAAAGCTTTTATTTTCATCTCAGAGACAAAAATAAAACAGAAGCTTTACGACTGGCCCAGTTAGATATAATGAAAAAATACCATCACCCCTTTTTCTGGGCTCCCTTTGTTTTAACAGGTGACTGGAGATAGGGTATAAAATTTTCTGATTATGAGAAGGAAAATCATTATTTACTGAAGAATAATCAAACAAATATTTATTAAAGGAGGAATAACAAATGTCCCAAAAAACCATAGTAGCCATTTTCGTATTAATCATCAGTTCTTTTATCTTAACAGCTTCCATAGGATATTCTGCAGAGCCCTATCTCGGAACAGATCCTGTCATATCAGTTGTAGACAGTTATTTTCAGGCAGTAGGCGCAAAAGATTTCCATACAGCCTATTATCTCAGAACAGAATGCTGGAGAGATTGGACTTCCTTAAGAGCTTTTACCGACAGCTGGAATAATAATGTAACAACTAAATTAGTAGACAGAAGTGCCTACTGGAACGGTGAATGCAAAGCTGTAGTAAAAGTTAGAATATATACAGAAGATAATCACTGTGGCTGGTGTCAGGGAACTGCACCGAGATATTATTCAGGCAAAGTTTATCTCGTATATGAAAAATGCAGAAGAGCCTGGAAAATAGATTCCATAGCAATTGATGAAGAGATAAACGGAATTAATTTCGGAAAATAATTTTTATAAAATAAGTGAAATAAAAAGCTTAAGGAAAAACCTTAAGCTTTTTATTTTTTATCGACATATGTCCAGAGCAAGTAAAGACAATAATTTTACAGTACTTTTAAAAGAAGCCTCATCAATATCAAACTCCGGAGTATGACCTCTGAGCATTACTTCTTTACCTGTCACGTCGCTCAGATTGGCTCCCACTCCTATATTTGTAGCAAGACCGCCTTTTTCCTGCACCCTTTTCATCATATAAGTAAAATCTTCACTTCCTCCTTCGGCAGGAGAAGTGACAAAAGAAAAACCACCTGCTTCTTCTGCAATTTTTTCAACCCTTTCTGCAAGTTTTTTATCACTCTCTGCACTGCCTGCACTTCCCATATTTTTTATTTCAACCGTACAGTCATACATCATTGCAGAAGCTTTTAATACCTGTAAAGCTTTTTCATACATATAATCACTTACTTCATCATTTATTCCTCTTGTTTCTATAACCATGTGAGCCCTGTCACAGATTACATTTCTTCCTGTGCCGGCAATTAATTTACCTGCATTTACCCTTGTTGCACCCTTGCTGTGTCTCGGTATGGCATAAAGATTTAACACGGCAGACGCTGCTGCCATAAGGGCATTTTTACCTTCTTCCGGTTTACCTCCTCCATGAGCAGACTTACCTGTAAAAAAAGCGTCAAATTTCTGTGTTGCGAAATATCCGCTCATACCTGCAACTATTTCACCTGTTTTCCATTTACTTGAAATATGATGACCTATAAGATAATTTACATCATCAAGTATGCCTGAACTCACCATGGATTTAGCCCCTCTTACTCCTTCTTCTGCAGGCTGAAAAATCAATTTTACAGTGCCGTGAATAGAATCTTTCATTTTCATTAAAACCTCTGCCATACCGAGTCCAACTGCAGTATGGGTATCATGGCCGCAGCCATGCATAACACCTCTGTTTACAGAAGAAAAGCCATCCCTGAAAGGTATGTGTTCAGGACTGTCACTTTCAACAAGGTCAAGACCATCCATATCGAAACGGAATGCTACCACAGGCCCTTCTCCCATCTCTAATATCCCGACAAGGCCGGTAAATCCGTCTTTAAATAATTCTATAAATTCCCTGTCTCCGCCCTGGTCTATGGCACGTATGAAATGTGATTGAAGCACTTCCTGCGAAGGAAGACCCATTCTATCTTCGTCATTTATAACCTCTCTGCCTGCTTTTAGTTTATAACCAAGCTGGGCCAGTCTTGCTGCCACAAGAGAAGCTGTACGGAATTCCGTCCATGCAGATTCAGGGAAGCGATGAAAATCTCTGCGATAGGAAATTATTTTCTTTTCAATTCTATCCAGAATTTCATTGATCGTCATAAAAATCACCTTCTTATTTTTTTATAATATTATATATTAAAATTGTATTTTTTCCATATTTATGATATATATTATTACAGTGATCAGTGATCAGTATTTCTGACTATGACTTAAAGAGATCATCATAGAGAGAGGTCTTAGAACTATGAATCAAAATAAAGCAGATGAAATGATTGCCAGAGGACTGGATTTTTTTCATCAGGGAAATTACGAAGAGGCAATTAAATGTTATAATGATGCCATAGCATACAGTCCCAAAAATACAAAAGCATGGATAAACAAAGGGAAAGCCTGTGCAGATCAGGGGAAATATGATGAAGCAATCAGATGTTACGATAAAGCCATATATATTAATCCTAACTACATAAAAGCCTGGTACAACAGAGGTGTAGCTTACGGCGACCAGGGAAAATATGAAGATGAAATAAAATGTTATGACAAAGTGCTGGAAATAGAACCGAAAGATATTGATGCCTGGTATAATAAAGGTCTGGCGCTGATCAGTCTCGGGAAATACGGTGAAGCAGTAAAATGTTACGATAAAACCCTGGAGTTAAATCCCGCATGTGTTGATTCCTGGTATAACAAAGGTAAAGCTCTGGCACTTCACAGGAAATTTAACGAAGCAATCATATGTTATGACAGGGCTATTGAACTTAAACCTGAATATCTTAAAGATCTGTGGTACAATAAAGGTGAGGCCCTGGCAAATTTCGGGAAACATGAAGATGCCATAAAAGCTTACGATACAGCCATACAAATTGCCCCTGAATACGCATCTCCCTGGTGCGGCAAAGGTAATGTTTTATATGCACTCGGACAATATAAAGAAGCAGCTGCATGTTATGACAGAGCATTAAAGATTAAACCTGCATATGCAGATGCATGGTATTACAAAGGTGTAGTAATGAATGAACTGGGAAAACATGATGAAGAAATACAATGTTATAATGCAGCTATAAATATTAATCCGTCA
This sequence comes from uncultured Synergistia bacterium, assembly GCA_937888925.1. The sequence continues at coordinate 9,603 of CALARM010000754.1, forward strand.
TATGTAAAGGCTCTTTATAGCAAAGGTTCAATAATGGCGGTTCAGGGACATCACAGGGATGCTGTTCAATGTTATGATAGAGTTTTAGTCATAACCCCTGAAGATTATCGTGTTTACATTGATAAAGGTAAATCCCTGTCTGCTCTTGGAGAATATGAAGAAGCAATTAAGTGTTTCAATATAAGTCTGGAACATTATCCCAATGATGATTTTATCTGGTATGATAAAGGTAAAGCCCTGTCCTCTCTGGAAAAATATGAAGAAGCACTTGAATGTTATGAAAAAACATTGAGTATTTATCCGGAACATGCCTATGCACTCTATAAAAAAGGAACAACACTCTTTGCCATGGGAAAATACAGTGATGCTATTAAATCTTTCGATAAGGTTCTGAAATCTGTTAAAGACGATTATATGGTTTATTATGATAAAGGCAAAGCACTGGCATATATGGAACAGCATGGTGAAGCAGTTAAATGTTTCACTAAAGCTCTAAAAATAAATCCCGGCCATACTGACTCCTGGAATAGCAAGGGAGAAAGTTTAATCATGCTAAAAAAATTCACCTCTGCTATTGAATGCTATAATAAAGCAATAGAATTAGCTCCTTCGTCAACGATAGCTTTCTGTGGTAAAGGACTGGCTCTGTACAAACAAAAAAAATATGAAGATGCACTGGAATATTCCGAGAAAGGTCTTGAAATAGAGCCGGGTAATTCTTCTCTGGAAGACCTGCACAAGAAATGTATTAATAAACTGGCAGTTAATTATGGATATATAAAATAGTGAGCAGTGACCAGTGAGCAGTGACCAATGACCAGTGACCAGTGACCAGTGACCAGTGACCAGTGACCAGTGACCAGTGACCAGTGACTGATCACTGGTTACTGCTAAAACAATATTACTTCCACCATTTCACCCTTTTCCAGGAGGTCAACAAGTGCAGGTATTTCTATATAGCCGTCCGCTTCCGACATGCTCGTTATGGCTCCTGATGTTTTAAAGGCAGGTTCAACTTCTCCATTGACTATTTTCACAGTGAGAAATTGATGCCTTCCCACAGTGGAAACAACCCTTTTAGAGAGAGGTAATTTTGTTTTTCTTACAATATCTTCAGGGAGACGGCCCGCTTTTCTGAAGAGAGGCACTAGCATGACATATGCATTTGAAAGACAGGAAGAAGGATTCCCCGGCATTCCGAAAACCAGCGTATCATTAATTTTACCGAAAAGAGTAGGTTTACCGGGTTTTACTGCTATACCATGGAATAAAACCTCTCCATGACGGGCCAGAGCCTCTATAATAACATCCCTCTCCCCTACCGAACTGCCTCCTGAAAATATGAGACAATCGACATTCTCATATAAACGTATAACTTCTTCTACTTTTCCTATTTCGTCTTCAATTATCTCTTCATGGATAAAAGCATTTACGCCATGGGAAGTCAGGACGGCATGGAGCGTATAGGAATTCACATCATAAATCTGTCCTGCTTCAAGTGCCGCTCCGGGAGTTCTTACTTCATTTCCGGTCGGTATAATGACTGCTTTCGGTTTTCTGTAAACGTCAATGTATTCCATACCAAGAGCTGCCAGAACACCTGTTTTTGCAGGTGTCAGGAAATCACCTTTTCTTAAAACGACAGAACCATTCAGAATATCTTCTCCCACAGGGGAAATATTCTGCCCAGGATATACGGGTTTATAAACAAGTATATCTTCTCCGTCTTTTTCAGTATGTTCTACCATAACAACAGCGTCTGCACCTTCCGGTATCATGGCCCCTGTAGCAATCTGAGAACATTCGCCGCTTTTTATGGCACAGAGAGGTTCCATACCTGCATGTATTTTATCGACACATTTCAACCTTACAGGTTTAAACTGTCCTGCAGAAAAGGTATTTTCACTTATAACTCCATAGCCGTCCATAGCAGATCTTGCAAAAGGAGGAACATTTATCCCGGAAATTACATCCCGTGAAACAACTCTTCCTGATGACTCAAGTATATGTATTTTCTCTTCTTCCTCAATTTCTTTTACGGACGAAAAACAGATCTCCATTGCTTTATCAAGTGTTATAAGAGAACCTATGGGTTTCATGTAAAGTCTCCTCTATTTAAAAATTTCCATAACCATATGGCCTATTTCAGGCAAAACAAGTTTTTCCATGGCAAGAGTAACTGCCTTCGGTGATCCCGGAAGACATATAATGAGAGTGCTCCCTGCAACGCCTGCCATTGCTCTGCTCATCATAGCAGCAGTCCCTATTTCTTTATAACTGAGATAACGGAAGAATTCTCCAAAACCGTCAAGTTTCTTATCAAGCATTTTCTCTAAAAGATTAACCGTTATATCCTTTGAGGAAATACCTGTACCTCCGTTAAATATAATGGCTTCTGCCCGGAACCATGTCAGTTCATTTTCCACAAAGGTTTGAATAATATTTGCATCATTTTCTATAATAATAGAATCTACTATCTTATGGGAATGTTTTTCCAGTATTTCTCTTATAAGTTTCCCCGATGTGTCCGTTTCCTTTGTCCTGGTATCACTTACTGTTACAACCAGAACTTTTACACTCTTACGGGATTTTTCTCTATGTTCTTCAAGACTCATTTAGCTGACCTCCTTAATGATTTTAATGAATTATATAACTTTCGCCGAAAAAAGACAATGAAAATTATTTACGAAGGAATTATTTAATACTCACCATTCACCGCTCACTACTCAATTAAATTATAATAAATTATGAAGTACAATATAAAATATAAAAAAACTATTACACTTTTGTAATAACTATGATATATTATTATCAAATAATACAGTAATACTATGTTTATTGGGACTGTAAAAACATAAGAGGTAATAAGAAAGTCGTTCTGCTTCGCGACAGGATAGAATTCTGAGGTCTTTCAGTTAAAATCTGAAAAAAGGAAGTGTTATCAATGTCTGAACAGATATTAAAAGAAATTCTTTCTGAATTGAGAGAAGTAAAATCAGATATAAGAGCATTAAAAGAAGGACAGGAGTTTTCTAAGACCGAATTAAAGAAAGATATTAAAGATGTATCCTGTATGATAGAAACCTTTGGAAGTAGATTTGATACTATAGATTCTGAAATAAAAAGCCAGGAGTTTTTTAAGACCGAATTAAAGAAAGATATTAAAGATGTATCCTGTATGATAGAAACCTTTGGAAGTAGATTTGATACTATAGATTCTGAAATAAAAAGCCAGGAGTTTTTTAAGACCGAATTAAAGAAAGATATTAAAGATGTATCCTGTATGATAGAAACCTCTGGAAGTAGATTTGATACTATAGATTCTGAAATAGCAGGAATTCACAAGAAACTGGACAGACAAATTGCTGTATCTCGGTCCAATTCGGCAAAACTCAGAGAATTAGAAATTCGCGTTGAAGATCTGGAAGTGTCACCTCCTATTAAATAAATTGCAAGAAAAAAACCTGATAAGTTCATAATATAGCTGAAAGGAGAATAATTATGCCTACAGTAACAGCTCAGGAAAAACATAATGAAGAAGAAATATATTTTCAGGATAAAAATATTATCATAACAAGCAAAAAAATATCTGTAAGAAAAAAAACTTATATTTTTTATACAGTAACGATTGAAATGCCTTTATCCAATATATGTTCCTGTGAAGTAAAAACTTTTCATAAAAGTGACCCGTGCCGTCCTACCAACTATTACGAATTTTCCCTTGCCATATTTTTACGTAAAGAAATGCAATGGAAAAAAGTTATTATAAGCAAAAACAGAAATTATCTCGATATGCTCCAGACTATCTTGACAGATGCCCTGGGTAATCGCTATAATGGTGGCAACTGATTTGTAAATATTTTTTTATTAAAGAGGAACTTATGTATAAAAGACCACATATGAAAATATTCAATTTTCAGGGCCCTTATATTCAGGCCGGAATTATTCTGTCATGTTTCCCTGTGATTTCCAGGGAAAAGGATTCCTCTTTAATTTTAAAAGATCCTTCCGAAATACCTTCAAAAATCCTCACAAAGTACAGCAACACCATAACTAGACAGGGGCTGCCAGTTAATGCCCCTGCAGGAAAGTAATCTTAATATTTTTCTTTCTGTCAGCCCCGTAAGTAATAATCATAATTTATATATTTAGATTCAGATACATGGTTTGTTGTATAACAATCTATAATCAGTGATGTGAGCAGAATCGTGACTGGTAACGCGTGACTGATGGTTCGTAATACGTATTTTCACTTTTCACTTCTCACGACTCACGACTCACGACTCACTATTCACTACTCACTAGAAAAGGAGAGATAAAAATGAAAATTTTAGGCATACATACAAAATATTTTAATTTCCAGAGCAGAGAAAAAGCTATGGAAGGAGCAGAAGTAATATCATATGGTAAACACAGTATAGACAGAGAATGTCTCGTTATGTTCATATCGGTAGAAAAAGAGGACGAAAAGTCTCCTATTTCTGTGGCAGAACAGCTTGTATCAGATACAGTAAAGAGATCTGAAAATCTAGGCGTAAAATCTGTAGTAATCTATCCCTATGTTCATCTTACGGAAAACCCTGCTTCACCGGCAGTTGCCCTGAAGGTTTTAGATGAAATAGAGAAACAGCTTTCCGGGAAAGTGGAACTATTCCGTGCACCTTTCGGATGGTATAAATCATTTGAGATCTCATGCCTGGGCCATCCCCTGTCTGAATGGAGCGGCAGATATTTTCCCGGTAAAGATACAAAAAAAGATGAGGAACTCAAAAGAAAATGCAGTGAATTCATCGGTTATCTCATAGCAGATCTGAAAGGCAATATATATGAAGTAAGTCCTGAAAATTTCAGAGATTGTCCTGTATTTTCAGAGAAGGAAGAAATTTATTCCCTTTTAAAACAGTTTGTTTCAAATGAACTTTCTTCAAAGTCTCAGTCAGACTCAGTTCCGAAACACATAGGTTATATGAAAAAACATGAACTGATAGATTACTGTGATGTTTCTGAAAAAGGACATTATAAATGGTATCCTAAAGGACTCTTAATTCAAAAGCTCATAATGGATTATTCAGGTAAACTTGCAGTAGACTGGGGGGCTTTTGAGATGAAAAACCCCATTGTCATAAGAGGAGATCATAATGTAGTGGGAGAGCTTATGGGCGAGTTTCATGAAAGGGATTACAGGGTTGACGGAGGAAGAGGCATAGCCTATTTACGCTATGCGTCAGATCCTCTTGCCTTTCCTTTTATGCAGAAGGTAAGATTCAGTTTTAAACAGACACCTCTTAAGGTCTATGAAGAAGCAACATGTTTTAGAAATGAACAGGACGGAGAAGTAAGCGGCCTCAAGAGGGTAAGGAATTTTATGATGACAGATATGCATGCAGCATGCGCCACAGTAGAACAGGCAAGAGAAGAATTTGAAATACTCTGTTTAAAATTTGCTTCCCTCATGAATGATATTATTGCTCCCGGCAGGTGGGTTCTGGGCTGGGAAGGAACGGAAGATTTTTTTGAAGAGCATAAAGAATGGCTTGTAAACATAGGAAATAAAATGAAAGTGCCGGCATTTTTTAAGCTTATGAAACATATGAGCCACTATTATGCAATGAAAAATGAATATCAGACAATTACGGAAGACGGCTCAAATATTCAGGTAAGTACAGTTCAGTGGGATGTAAAAGACGGAGAGAGATTTAATATAGGATATGTAAATGAGGAAGGTAAAAAGATTCCATGTCCTGTAATTATCCATGCTTCAAGTTTCGGAAGTATTGAAAGAACACTCTGCTCCCTCCTGGAAAATATAGCAATCAATGAAAAATCGGGTATTGTTCCTATGTTCCCACTGTGGCTGTCTCCGACACAGGTAAGGATTATTCCCGTATCGGAAGAATATCTTCCTTTTGCATCGGAACTGTGCGATAAAATAAAGGGCCATAATATAAGAGTCGACATAGATGACAGAGGAGAAACAGTGGGCAAAAGCATAAGGAACGGAGAGCAGGAATGGATTCCCTATCTGCTTGTAGCAGGAGAAAAGGAAAAATCGTCAGGTCTTGTTACGGTCAGACAGAGAGAAGACAGGAGTCAGAAGATTATGTCTCCTGAAGATTTTATCAACATGGTGAAAAGCAGGGCGGGGAATATGCCTTTTCGGCCTCTCCCGCTGCCTGTTCTTCTGAGCAGGAGACCGGTGTTTTACGGGTAAAAAGTAAGCAGTGAGCGGAAAGGCTTACTGCTTACTCTTTCTTTTACTTTCCTAAAGCTTTTATGGCTTTTTCTCTGTTTTCTTTAGCACCATCAACATCCGGATCAAGTTTCAGAGCTTTGTCAAAACACTTAATATCCTCTTCATATTCTCAATCACTTGCACTGTAATTCATTATCATATATAATATCTATTAAGGAGGCGAAAAAACATGAAGATTGACGAAAAAACTAAAAAAGAAGTAATAGACGTAATGAACAGATATGCCATTGCAAGTGAAGAAAAAGATCTGGATGGTATAATGGCTCTTTTTCCCTCTGATGATAATAATATAATAATCTATGGTTCGGGGGCAGATGAAAAACGTATTGGGCCGGAAGAAATAAGGGCTCAAATGGAAAGGGATTTTTCCCAGGCAGATTCTATGGCCCTTATATATGACTGGTATTCCGTAGAAGGTACGGATAATGTAGCCTGGTTCAGTGCCGATGTTACCGTAAGTGCCACTGTTTCAGGGAAGAAAATGACTCTTCCCGCACGTTTTACTACTGTACTGGAAAAACGTAACGATAAATGGCTTATGGTGCAGGGTCATTTCTCCATACCGGCATCAGGTCAACCGGAAGGAGAATCTTTTCCCGGTTAACAGGTATGAGGAATATTCTCTGTATAAATAAAGGCCTGCTCATAAAGCAGGTCTTTGTTTTATAAAACCAGGGAAAACCTGTCCTGATACTGGCAATAACAGCTAAACCTTAAACTGTCCTACCAGTCCATTCAGAGTTACAGACATTTCAATAAGTTTCTCCGCACAGGCTTTAGTTTCTGCAGCACCTGATGATGTATCCTGAGCAGCAGTGCTCATATTATGTATATTGGAAGAAATCTCACCGGAACTGATAGAAGCCTGCTGAACATTACCGGCTATTTCGCTCGATGCCTGTGAGGCTTCACTCACATTACCGGAAATTCCATTTATTGTTATAGACTGTTCTTCAACTGCACCGGCAATATGCTGTGTTATGGAATTAATTGATGTTATAACTTTAGATATTTCATTCATAGCAGTAACAGTATTTCTGGTATTTAACTGCATATCCTGAATCTGTCGGCTGATTTCACCTGTAGCCTGGGCTGTCTGTTTTGCCAGTTCTTTAACTTCATTTGCAACAACTGCAAAACCCTTACCTGCTTCTCCTGCCCTGGCTGCCTCAATTGTAGCATTTAATGCAAGAAGATTTGTCTGATCGGCAATTTCTTTAATGGCATCAAGTATTTTTCCTATACTGGTTGAAGAACAGTTCAATTTTTCCATAATAGCCACAGTTGTCTTTGCCTTCCCATCGGCATCTGCTACTACCTGTGAAGCTCTGGTACAGTTCTTTGCCACATCGGAGAGAGAAACACTCATCTCTTCTATGGCAGCAGCAACTGAATTCACAGAATGAGCCATTTCTTCGGTTCTGAGTGATATGTTATTTAAATTTGTAGACATCTGCTCTGATGCAGCAGCAAGACTGTTTGACTGGCTGCTCATTTCTTCCGAATTGGATGCCATCTGATTTGAAGTCGTACATAGTTCTTCAGAGGATCTGGAAAGGTTATGTGTATTACTTGAAACGTCCTTGATTATTGTATGAATTTTTTCCATAAACAGATTAAAATACCTGGCAAGATCTCCTACTTCATCCTTAGAGTTTACCTGCAGACGGGCAGTCAAATCCCCATGTCCCATGGCAATATCTTTTAACATATCAGTAGTTTTAATTACAGGGTTTGCTATGGTATGACTAATAAATAAAGATAGAAAGATAATTATTGAAAAAACGACAAGAAACAGCACAATTTTATAAATTAAATAGGTAATATTGGCTTTGTTTATATTAGATGCCAGAGTTGCTTTCTCTGCTTCTATATTATCTATATAAACACCTGTTCCTATCAATATATCCGTACCGGGAATTAATTTCACATAACTGAGCTTTGGCTGGACCCCTTTGCCTTCTTTTTCGAAGAAGTACTGTACAAAACCTCCGCCATCTTTAGAAATTTTTATAAATTCTTTTACAAAAAAACAGCCATTCGGGTCTTTCAGGTCAGAACAATCCTGACCATTTTTACTCTTATTTATAGGTACATTAATTCTTATACCGGTAAGGTCGTAGGTAAAGAAATAACCTGACCCATCTTTAAAAAAACGTATGGCGTCGGTTTCTTTTATAATGGTATCAACAATGTCTTTTTTTACATTCATACCTTTCAGTATTTTTCCCATATGGGCTGCTTCCACATCAACAACTGCCATGAGTGTATCTTTGCTTCCATTCAGAAGCTGCTCTTCATAATTTTTGAAAACAACTGTTTTTTTCATATGTTCGTCTATAAGAAGATTTAACAACTGAATTATTATAAGCCCCAGAAAAAAGAGTACCGGGAGAAGCAAAATTTTTGTACGAATTTTCATAGAATCAAACATAAAATACTTCCTTTCAGTGAAAAGTTAATTTCATAACAGTTCAACAATTTATTTTTTTCTTAGTACCGCTCCAAATAAGTTCGTAACCATTTTATCAGCTTCTGCCTGACAGGCTCTTACAAAGAAAAATAATTTGCCTTATATAATTTGCTTTATAGACAATAAATTAACCCTTATTTAATTTTTAATACTATAGAAAAAACTAATTTTTCTTCTCCAGAGCCTGCCAGGCAGAAGCTTTTTATGGGTACCCTTTTACCTGTTACGGTAATTAGTATGTTATGTATCAAACAAATGCTATTTATGAATTCTTATTGACTGTTATACAATACATAATTATTATCGTCATATATATAAAAAAAATTAGTAACCCTTCAGCTATCAGCAATAAATTTTTATAGTAATTACATAAAAAATGCCAGTAAATGCCGGTCTTCAGACTAATTTACATATTCACCATCTGTAAACTCTGGATGATAGCTGAGAGCTAAATGTTGAACGGTTACAAAAATTAAAAGTATGAATATTTTTATCTCTATTTAAATCTTGCTCTGCAATGTTACAGGTATAGCAACTAGTTATAAATTTTATAGAAAAATATAGAAAATAATTGTATTAATTTCTACGAAAAAATGTTATAATATAAGGTATGAAAAAATTAAGTGATTATGCAAAAGAA
>CALARM010000755.1 GCA_937888925.1 uncultured Synergistia bacterium
AGAGGGAGAATTGCTGCTCTGGAAATAATGACAGGAACTCCTGCTATCAGGAATTTAATTCGTGAAGCCAAAACGTTCCAGATGTCATCCATTATTCAAACTGCCACGAAATGGGGTATGCAGAGTCTGGATCAACATCTGAGAACACTTCTTAAACAGGGTCTTATAACCTGGAAAGAAGCCTTCAGAGCGGCTCATGATAAAAATACATTCAGTCAATATTCTACAGAAGCTCCGGTTGTTGCACCTGCAGCAGAAGAAGATGAAGAATCCAAAAGTGCCCAGTTTAATTTCTGGTAATAGTGAGGTATTTATATGTTAAAATGTGATACTCAGGATTTCCCTGAAAGTAAGGAGGTATTTTTATGTCCATAAAACTTCATGATTTATTGAAACAGGCTGTAGAAGATGAAGCTTCCGATCTTTATTTAAAAGCAGACAGTCCTCCTGTAATAAGGGTAAATGACAGACTGAAACGTATTGGTTCTGAAGTCCCAAATTATGCTGACCTGGAAAAATTAGCCCTTCATCTTATGAATGATTATCAGAAGAAGGTTTTTCAGACCCATCCTGAGGTAGATCTTGTATATACTGTTCCGGCGGTAGGACGATTCAGAGTAAATATATATCGTCAGAGAGGAACAGTTGGTTTTGTATTCAGAAGGGTTAACCTTAAAATTCCTTCTATTGATGATTTATATCTTCCTCCTGTAATGAAACAGTTAGCTCTGGAACAGAGAGGACTCATACTTGTTACAGGTGCTACGGGAAGCGGAAAATCTACCACTCTTTCTGCGATGATAGATTATCGTAACTCCAATATGGAAGGTCATATAATTACTATTGAAGATCCTGTAGAATTTATTCATAAGGATAAAAAAAGTATTGTAAGTCAGAGAGAGGTTGGCATAGATACGAGATCTTATTCTGAAGCTTTAAGGTATGCTCTTCGTCAGGCTCCTGATGTAATACTACTCGGAGAAATGAGAGATGTTGAAACAGTTACATCTGCCATATTCTTTGCAGAAACAGGACATCTTGTACTGAGTACACTCCATTCTACAAATACAAATCAGACTATGGAGAGAATAATGCAGTTCTTTTCTGCTGACACACATCAGGAAGTATATTTTCAGCTTTCAATGAATCTCAGGGCTATTTTTTCACAGCGTCTTCTGCCAAGAGCCGATGGTATGGGGAGAATTCCTGCAGTGGAAGTTATGGTAGTTACACCCAGAATTAGAGATTTAATAAGAAGAGGGGAAACTGATAAGATTAAAGCTACTATTGAAGGAAGTAATGCAGAAGGTATGCAGACCTTTGACCAGCATCTTCATGAGCTTTATAAAGCAGGACTTATTACTGTGGAAGATGCACTTATGAATGCAGATAGCAGAAGTGATTTGAGGCTGAAATTAAAAGGTTTTTCTACGGGAACTAAAATGGTTTAAATCGTGACGCGTTACGCGTTATGCGTGGTGGTTGATTTTTTACCAAAAGAATAAAGGTTTTATATATAATATGGCTGATTCTATTAAAATAGTTGCTACAAACAGAAAAGCAAGGCATCTTTATGAAATTCTGGATACCCTGGAAGCAGGCATTGTTCTTAAAGGCAGTGAAGTAAAGTCTCTGAGACAGGGAAAGGTAAGTTTTGTAGATGCCTTTGCAAAGGTTGACAGAGGTGAATTATGGCTTTACAATCTTCATATACCTCCCTATGAAAAGGGTGGTTATGTAAATCATGAACCTCTCAGAAACAGAAAATTATTACTTCACAGAAGAGAAATAGACAGGCTTCAGGCACAGACAGAAGCTAAAGGTCTGACTCTTGTTCCTCTTAAGATTTATTTTAGAAAAAGCTATGCCAGGGTTGAACTCGGCCTCGGCAAAGGTAAAACTCTTTATGATAAGCGAGAATCCATTGCAGAGAGAGATACAAAGAGAAGGCTGGAACGGGGAAAGAGGGACGGAGGAGAGTAGGGAACAGTGAACAGTGAGCAGTGACCAGTGACCAGTGAATAGTGAGCCCTGTTTATAATTTAAAATTAATCTCTTTTATAATAAATTATAAATTTATTGTAACTGGTAACTGATAACTGATAACTGATAACTGGTAACTGGTAACTGGTAACTGCTCACTGATAAAACATTTACACTTGAAATCGATATTTCTCTATGATATAATAAATTGGCAAAATGAATTAACATGGGGGCGTAATGGTTTCGACAGGGAATGGAATGTTAAAGCAGCAGGCCGAGGTGCCGTTGGCCTCGTTAAACAGCGGTAAAAACAATAAATGCCGATAATTATTACGATGTAGCTTTAGCTGCTTAATGCAGCTACATCCGACGTAGTTTCGTCAGTTGAGCTACGATCCGGGTGTCACAACAGACTGACTACTTTTACAGGAGTGTTCTGACCTGTAAGGGGAAATCAAGGGACTAAGGAAACTAATTCCCTGGCTGGAGGGATTAGTTCTCACGAAAATTAAATCCAGTCTAAGCTTGTAGACACTTTTACGCGAAGTTCTTTGGACGCGGGTTCGACTCCCGCCGCCTCCACCAGCAGAGTGAGTAGTGAATCGTGAATAGTGAAGGGTGAGTTATATACTTACCCTTCATTTCTCACTATTCACTACTCACTGCTCACTAATTATAAAGAGGTGAAAGTTAATGTCTACGTCAACAACACCAACCAAAAGAAGAACAGGCAGAGTCACAGATGTTTCCGGCGAGGTAGATCTCAATAAACTGCTTAAAGAAATGATCGAAAGAAGGGCATCAGATTTACATTTAAAAACAGGAAGCCCTCCTATGATGAGAATCGACGGAAATCTCTATCCTGCATCCCATACAATACTTACTCCTGATAGTATAAGAGCAGCTCTGAGCGGTATTCTTACTGATAAACAGAGAACTACCTTTGAAATGGAAAAAGAACTGGATCTTGGATACAGCGTAAGAGGCCTATCCCGTTTCAGAGTTAATATTTATCTTCAACGGGGAACATGGGGAGCCGCATTCAGAACTATTCCTGCCCGCCCTTTTACTCTGGATGAATTAAAACTTCCTACCATATTAAAAGATCTTGCTATGAAACCAAGAGGACTTATCCTTGTTACCGGCCCTACCGGTTGCGGGAAATCTACTACCCTGGCTTCTATAATTGATTTTATTAATGAAAATAAGAGATGTCATATTATAACTATTGAAGATCCTATTGAATTTTTACATCGTGATAAAAGGTGTCTTATAAGTCAGAGAGAAGTAGGGCCTGATACAAATTCTTTCAATGAAGCTCTGAAACGTGCTTTAAGACAGGATCCTGATGTTATACTCGTAGGTGAAATGAGAGACCTGGAAACAACAGCTATTGCCATTTCCGCTGCAGAAACAGGACATCTGGTTCTTGCCACATTACATACTACCGGCGCAGCAGCTACGATAGATAGAATCATAGATCAATTCCCGTCACATCAACAGGGACAGATAAGAATTCAGCTTGCTTCCATTTTAGAAGGCGTATTGTCACAGGTTCTTATGCCAAGGTCAAAAGGAGAAGGACGTGTTATGGCTATGGAGATCCTTACTGTTACACCTGCCGTCAGAAATGTAATAAGAGAAGAAAAAGTTCATCAGATAATGAATATAATGCAGGGCGGAGCCATACACCATATGAAGACCCTGGATATGGCTTTAAGGGATCTCTTCGTTCAGGGAATTATTAGCTACGAAGAAGCTTTCTCTAAAGCCCAGGATCCGGGAGAATTTAACAGACTTATAGGACATACAGACGAAGAAGAAGGATAATCATAGTTTTTTATATAATTTTTATAAAAGCTGACTGCTGATAGTTTATATATTGTTTTAAGGAGAGTAGAAAAAGTGAGTAATGAACCTAAACCTATGAATCTGGAAGAATTACTGCAATTAATGGTTAAAAGGGGGGCATCAGATCTTCATCTTGCCGTAGGAAGCCCTCCTACCTTCAGAATTGATGGGAGACTTACACCTGTAAGTAAGGATCTGCTCAGACCACAGGATACTCAGATGATGCTTGAACCTTTACTGAATGATATGCAGAAAATGAATCTTCTGAAAAATAAAGAATTTGATACAGCTTACAGTGTCAGAGGGCTTTCGCGTTTTAGAATAAGTATATTTTTCCAGAGAGGAACCCTGGGAGCTTCTATAAGAATTATGCCTCCGAGACCACTTACACTTGACGAACTGGGATTGCCGGGACAACTTAAAAAGACTCTTGCTTTAAACAGTGGACTTATAATTGTTGCAGGCCCTTCCGGAAGCGGAAAAACTACAACCCTTGCTTCTATGATAGATTTTATAAATGAACATCGTAGTTGCCTTATTATAAGCATAGAAGAACCAATAGAGTTTTTACACCGCAATAAACAGAGTATAATATGTCAGAGAGAGGTCGGCCCTGATACAAATTCCATTCTGAGTGCTCTTCAGAGTGCTCTCCGTCAGGCTCCTGATGTTGTAGTAGTGAGTGATTTGAGAGATGAACATATAATAGATGAATGTATCTCCATTGCTAACGCAGGCGTACTTGTAATGGCCAACCTGAGAACTTCAGGAGTTTTTCCTGCTATTAATCATATAATTGATAGCTTTCCTGAAGATAAAAGAGATAAAACCAGAGCTTTGCTTACTGCCTGCCTTCAGGGAGTATTTTCTCAGACTCTTGTAGCAAAAGCCAAAGCCAGAGGCAGAATTGTTGCAATGGAATATGTAATTCCTTCACCAAAGTTAAAAAGATGTCTCAGAGAGGCAGATATGCTTAACTTTGAGAAACTCATTGACAAGGAACCTGATACAAAGTCTCAGGCTGCAGCATTGAGAGATCTTTGCAATAAAAAAGTTATAACAAGAGAAGAAGCTATTGCCAACGCGTATAATCCGATTGAACTTGAAAGAATTATAGATAGAGCTTATTAATAATTTTAGAGATTTAAATCTGCCATACGATGAATCAGAAAGGCCTGGCAGGTCCAGCCGACGTATCAGAACGTTTTACGACTTAGTCGTAAATATCTCACTTGGAATCCTCCATAAGACCGAGCAATTTCTGAAGTATATGTCTGTAATCCGGATTTTCAAGAAGCTTGTTCGTTATAGCTTCCTGCATATGAGAAAATCCCTTGTCTTTCATAAAATGTTTGCCAAATTCCTGTCCCAGTACATCTTTTACCATCTGAGTGGCAGCCTTTTGAAGGAAATCTTTACGTTTGCTGTCCATTTTCAACATCTGAGATTTTGCCATATTTAAAAAAGCCTGATGTTTTTTTAAAGGAGGTTCAGGAGGAAAATACATATCATCATCCAGGGTAAGACGGATAAGGCTTAAGTCTTTACGACTGATATTACCTTCGGGTTTTTTTATATCCATTTTTATCATTTCCTGAGACAGGAAATGTTCTCTCTGGCGAGAATAATCAGACGGAGGTTTAGGTTCATTCATAGAATTATTGATCAAATTCCTTCCTTAAAATCGTGACGCATGACGCGTGGTAAGACATAAAATACTAACGTTTTGTTCAACTCCTTAGTAATTTATCACTACAGAATTTTAAAAAGTAAAGACTTACTTCTAAATATTAACAAAAATATTATAGTTTATATTCTATTATGGGTTTATATATTATGACTATTAATTATTTTCTAATTTTTTTATTATTGAAGCCATGGTGGATTTCATTATAATACTGAATATCCCTTCTTTTTTTCTGGCATTTTTTATAGGTTCTATCGCACGTTTATCTCCCAGCCTGCCGAGAGCTTCTACTGTTCTTATTCTAACAGTAGGATCCTTATCTTCTAATTCTTTTATAAGATCGGGAACTATTTCTCTGTCACCAAGAATTCCCAGTGTTTCTATGGCAGCGAGCTTCACTGATAGTTCTGATTTTAATTCTTCTGTTACTGGTTTTACGGCTTTTTTGTCTCCAGAAATGGCAAGTGTTTCTATTATTTTAATTTTAATATCAGGTATTTCTGTTTTAAGAAAATTTATAAGAATATCTACACTGTTACTTTTATTCAGTTTTCCGATACTTTCTATTATTCTCCATCTTATATCTTCTTTATCTCCATTTTTTAATTTTGCTATAAGGGCTTCTGAAGCGTCTTCGCTGTCTGTTTCTCCAAGTTTTATGACTGCTTTTAATCTTACAAGGCTGCTGGTATTATTCAGATCTTTTATATATTTATTTATATGTTCATCCAGAGATTTTTTCTCATGATGAACCTGTTTTTCTGGAATTTTATCTAAAATTTCCTCATCTTGAACCTGTTTTTCTGGAATTTTATCTAAAATTTCCTCATCATCTTGAACCTGTTTTTCTGGAATTTTATCTAAAATTTCCTCATCTTGAACCTGTTTTT
>CALARM010000756.1 GCA_937888925.1 uncultured Synergistia bacterium
TCTCAAAACTGGATAGTTTCTCTCTTATGACTTTTTTCAAATCCTGAGAAAGTTCGTAGTAAATAACCTCTTTATCAGGTTCAAATACCCTGTTGTCTGACACAACATCAAACATTGTCTTATTACCATCATTCTCATCATATACATATTTATCAAGGGATATGTAAAAATTCAAAGGTTTATGTTTTGGCCCACTGGCTTTTTTGGCAGTAGCCATAATCTGTCTTGACGTACATAATCTGGCAAACTGGGAAAAAGAAATAGATTTTTCCTGGTTAAAATCCCTTATCGCTTTATAAAAACCAAACATACCTTCCTGAAAAACGTCTTCCCTGTCTGAGCCCATAAAAAAATAATTTGATGCTATGGATCTTATTACAGGATAATATTTTCTGAATAAATATAATGTAGCTTCATCATCACCTGACTTGGCCAGAGATACTACATTAATTTCATCTTTATCTGCAAATTTTTTCATTAAATCCTTATCTATAAGTCTTCTTGCCATAGAAACACACCTGCTTTCCTGAGTAGACTTAAATTTTCTATATTTATATTAATGATTATTATATTATATTTGAATTAAATTTGTCAACAATTATTTAATTGCAAACAAACAATCATTATATATTATACATAAAATCGAATATTGTTTACTAGTAAATAATTCAAGATTATATATTCTATTGAACATACAAAATGAGTATAATTATGAGAATCGTAACGCGTAACGCGTGACGCGTGACGGGAGGAACAAATTCTCATACTTAGTTGTGACCGAACCGGTCATGGTTGTTAGTTTCATAATTATCCATAAATAATGACCCTGTAATGCGTAAAGTTTAATACGTGATGGGCAGTGATTAAATCCGTTACGCCTTACGCGTCATGACAACTTAAATTCTAATAAGCAGGGAAAACAAACAGGAATATTTATAATAAAAATAAAAGTGCAATTTTCAGGCCAAATATGTGTCGGGAATATTATTTTCCGGATTTTTTTAACAGATCAAGAGAACCCTGTAACCTGGCTTTCACCTCTGAAATTTTTTCTGTTTTAATAGCCTTTTCCAGGTCACCTGCAATTTTTTTATCACCTATTCTGGCAATAGAATCTGAGGACCAGGCTCTTATGGTTCCGTCTTCATCTTTTAAAGAAACAAGCAGTACAGGGATAGCTTTTTTATCTTTTAATAAACCAAGAGCACAGATTGCCTCTATTCTTACCTCAGGTGTCTCATTTTTCAGGGCAACTTTCTTCATGAGTGGTTCAACAGCTTTTTTATCACCTAACTGTCCGAGAGAGGAAGCTGCTTTTGTCCTGACATCGGGATGTTCATCATCCAGAATTTTTATAAGGCCGGGAACTGATTTAATATCTCCAAGCAATCCAAGAGCTATAACTGCTTCTTTTCTTACAGTCTGGCTCTTATCCTGAAGAGCTTTAATAAGAGGGTCAAGAGCTTTTTTATCTCCCATTTTACCAAGAGAAAAAGCTGCCTTCGCTCTTACATACTCATCTTTATCTTTAAGTGTTTCCATAAGAGGATCGACTGATTTTTTATTATGGATCCATCCGAGAGCAGAAGCAGCTTCTCCCCTGACCTGCCCTTCACTGTCTTTCAGAGCCAGAATAAGAGGTTCAACAGCACTGTCATCTCCGGCATCTCCGAGAAGATAGGCAGATTTCTGTCTGATTATTTTATTATCATCTCTCAGACCTTTTATTAAATATGGCACACTCTTTTTACCCATGTTTCTGAGTTCGATTTCTGCACCGGTGACAATATCATCTCTGTCACTTCCTAACCTGCGTATCAGTGTTTCAGGATTCTTATCCTCTTTATCACTGTCTCCTTTACAACTGGATACAAAGTTGAATAGTAATAATAAAATTATTATATAAACAGCACTTTTCAAATTAATTGCCCCCTTATATAATCGTGACGCGTGACGCGTAACGCGTGACGCAAGGAAAAAAACCTTTAATATTAATTAGATTATATAAAAAATTATCTCTTATTGCAAGCCCTGTATGGGTTATAAAGGTTCCTCGGAGCACAAAAAATAAAAAGGCGTAAAAGTGTATCTGAAACAATTATGTATTATGTATAGACATGATGTTTTTGCTCCAGTCAATTAAAATTACTTATCCTGATTTCTCTTATATATTGCTTTTTCTCAAATTGTGACTTATAATTAACTGGCAAAAACTCTGTAATAATAAAGATATTTATTATTTTCTTCATAAAATTCGTATTTTTTATATTATATAAAGAATCCTCGCGTCACGCGTCACGCGTCACGCATCACGAAAACAACGGAGGACAATGAACATGATCGTAAAACAGGATATAATAGCTCTGTTAATGCTTGCACTGGACGGAGAAGATATTAGAGCCGATGTAGCATATATACTTGGAGAATTGAAAGAAAAAAAAGCAGTAGACGCTTTGATAAGAACAATAAATGATGATGATGAAGAAGTGGCAAGGAATGCAGTATATGCCCTGGGGAAACTGGGCGACAATACTGCAGTGCCCCATTTAATAGAAAAATTAAAAGATTCAAATTCCTCCATGAAAGCTTCCATTGTAAGAGCACTCGGTCAGATACAGGACCCCCGTGCACTGGGAGCACTTCAGACTTCATTGAAAGAAGATGATGAAGCAGTAAGAATAAGATCTGCCGAGGCACTTGGTATGTTAAGCAGCGAAAAAGTTGCTCGCCCTCTTATAACTGCCATGATGGAAGATAATAACAGACTTGTTCGTCTGTGGGCTGTATATGCCCTGGTAAAACTCGGAGCATCGGAAAGAATAGACTCACTTGTAGAATTCATACATGACCCTGATCCTGTTATAAGATTCAATGCTGCAGCTGCCCTGGGGAAATTAAATTCCAGAGAAACTCTATCTGTATTGAGAAAAGCTCTTTCGGATCAGGATGAAAGGGTAAGGCACAGAGTAGTATGGGCTCTCGGAGAACTCGGAGATATGACAGCAGTTACTTCCCTGTTAAGATGTCTGAAAGATCCTGTAGATCAGGTAAGGTATCTCACCTGTGAAGCCCTGGGAAAAATCGGTGATATGAGAGCAGTGGAGCCACTGCTTGAAAGCCTGAATGATCAGAGTGATCAGGTAAGATTTTATGCCGCCCAGGCTCTTACAAATTTCGGAGGACAGGTTGTACTGGTAGGACTTAAACAGGCCTTTGCAAGAGAAAAAGCACAGTGGCTTAAAGAAGTACTGGAAGAACTTATAGAAAAGGTGAAAAAGAAAATAGAAGTAAAAAGAGCAATAGAGGATATTTTGACAAAAGTGGAAAAGATTCAGCAGTGAGTCGTGAGTCATGAAGCGTAAACGCTTAATAGTAACTGTTAATATAACTGGTCACTGGTCACTGGTCACTGGTCACTGATAACTGCTCACTGGTCACTGATAACTGCTCACTGGTCACTAGTCACTGGTTACTGCTCACTGGTCACTGATAACCGCTCACTGTCTAAAATCTGTAATCAAACAGGAATTTTGTATTTAAATCTCCTGTCGTATTTGTGCCTATATTAAAAGTGGAATTAAATGTAGGATCTAAAGGAGAATTAATCTGGGGATCAAATTTACTCTGTTTTAATTTAAACTGAAGATTAAGGACTGCCCTTTCAACTATATAGGTACTGCTGTTCAGTTGATTAAGTTCATCTCTATTATAAATACGGTAAGACATACTCAGCCAGTCATTAAGCTGTTTTCCTATTTCAATACCGACATTGCCGTTCTGAGAAAGATTTATGGAGAAAATATCTAGCCCCAGACCCTTGCTCAGTGTTTCTTCAATAGGATTGAAAACATAGCCGGAAAAAGTGTTGCTTGTAAGATTAAGAACTGTATTCTGAAAAATATTCGTATTATCAATATTACTCTGGTATCCAATCTCAGGATTTAACATACGCAGTAAATCATTGCTGGGCATGGGAGGATTTGATGTAAAATTCGTGCTCAGTTTGTTTGCCGGCCCCAGGACATCTACGAAAATTTCTTTACCCTGAAAAAAAGTACTGGCTCTTACAGATAAAACCGGTATAAATCCGTTGTCCTGCATAAAAGTCAACTGAGAATCTCTTATATCAAAACTTGTTCCTATAAGGTTAATACTTCCCTGAGGCACATCGATAATACCTGAGAGAACGGGATAGGATAAATTTCCACCTATTCGGACTTCTCCCCTGGGTCTTATACGAAACATCTGACTGTCAATCCAGTAATCACTGCCTATTTTCATATTAAGATCAAGTGTTACATTACCCATATTACTGAAGAGAGGTCCCTGTTCATTATCCACTTTAACATCAGAATTAATCAGAGAAAACATATCTTCTATATTTCCTGATTTCTTATCAAAGGAAAAAGAAAGAATCCCGCTGTAAAGACGGGCATTATAATCATCAAGCATTATATCTCCGGTAATCACAGGTTTACTTAAGGTACCTTTTATCAAAGAATTAAAGGTTATTTCAGATTTAAAATAATCGGGTAAATCCAGAAGTATCTTATTTGCTTCCATATTAATATTAATCTCGCCAGGCATAAAATGGTCAAGGCTTACAGAACCGGAACCATTGATGGAGCCTTT
This sequence comes from uncultured Synergistia bacterium, assembly GCA_937888925.1. The sequence goes on from CALARM010000756.1 coordinate 4,633, forward strand.
ACCAATCGTGCCTTTCAATTTATCCAGAATGATATTTTTATTGTTTACAAAGAGAGACATCTTGAATTCTTCTAAAGGTTCTCTGAACATCCTGTGAGTTATCGTGCCGTTTTCCACTGAAACTTCTCCGTTCAGTTCAGGATTGAGAGGAGTTCCTCCTATATTAAGTTTGCTTTTTATATCTCCCTTTGTTCCTTCAAAATCAGGGTTAAAAACATTTAAAATACTAAGATCATTGGCTGATGTCGTTACAACTATATTCATAGGAGACGGAAAGTCCAATCCCCACAGCTTATCTCTTTTCAATGTAACAGGTACAGTTCCGCTGGCTATGAGATTAAAATCCCTTTCCACAAATCGAAGGTCTTTTAAATTCAATATACTTCCGTCATATGACAGAAGACTTCTTATTCTGGATATTTTATAATTGTTTATCATACCGTCTATTACCTGAAAAGAACCTATTAAATTCAATTTATCGGTAGGTCCCGATGCATTTAAATTCAAATCCATCCTGCCTTCCAGATTGAATTTATTACCTGACATACAGGCTTTTTCCACTAAATCAAGGGGAATATTCTTACCTTCCATAGTCAAATAGGTATCCTTACCACTGCTCATATGTCCATAGCCTGTCAGAAACATTTTTCCCGATCTCACTTCAAGATGGCCTATATTTATTTCTTTCTGGGTGAGATGAAATTCTGCACTTATCCTTTCAACAGGAAAAGAATTTATATTCATATTTTCTATTTTCATGGTACTGGAAACAATGGGTTTACTTATTGTTCCCCGAAGATAGGTCTGAAAGGATAGTTTTCCCTTTAAAGGAGGGAGAGATTTTATCATAGCAACCTTGAGGAGGTCAGAAATTTCAACATCCTGTGCATGAAAAACCAGGAATAATTCAGGATCTGCCAGTAAATTTATATTTCCTCCCCCTCCATAAACATCATTATTCTTTTTTATAAAAAGGCTTCTCAATATAAGTTCTTTCCCCTGAAAATTCACTATTCCCGAAGCCCAGTCTACCATATGTCCGTTGAATTCCGGTTTTAACAATTTAAAGTCCACCCACCCTGCAAGGTTATCCTTTGTTCCGAGCAAGGAGCCTCTGATCTGTCCCTGTCCTTTCAGGGAATATTTATTAAACAATTCCTGAAAATCTTTAAAATAAAATTTCTGACTTACAAAATTAAAACTTAATTCCTTACTTTTTATATTATAAGAACCTTTTGCCTGTATGGAAGAATGTTCCCTTGCCATATTAAAATGAGACAGGTTGACAGTACCTTCCTCAAGAGAAAAATCAGTATCTAAAACATCTATCTTGATTCCTCTGACTGTACCATTAAAAATCGCGACCTTTCCTGATACGTCCAATTTATCAGCAAAATTACTGTCTTTAAGATCTTCAAAATTCCCCCTGAGAGACATATTAGCCCTCACGTCACCGTCAATAGCAAAGGTTTTCAGCACAGATGCAAATTCTTTCCACTGGGAAATCTTTGCACCTTCCATCTCTGTCTCAAGAATAAATTTATATCTGTCTTTAAGCTCTATTTCTCCTGTCATATTATACATACCGTTTTTTCTTAACAGACAAAGATTGTTTAATAAAAGTTTCTTTTCCAGAAGAGTAAAATCAGAATTAAGAGAAAATTTTATATTCCCGTATCTTCCTTTTTTAACCAGTAAATTTCCGCTTATCTCAGGGTTCACGATAGAACCTTTCACAAGACTTGTAAAAGAAAGAGAGCCCTGAAGGGTTTCAGGTATTTCTTTTATATTATCCAGAATATGAAGATCCATATTTCTGCCCCAGCACATAAAGTTTATATCATCTTTGCTTATATAGCCGATACCTGCCAGTTTCCCTTTACCCTGGCCTTCAACTACATTAAGATAATTAACAAAGATTTTATTTTTCGATATATAACCGGAAGTTTCTACCTTTCCGAGATTAACTCCATGCCATAATCCTCCCGGAGAAAGAATGTGAACAGTACCTGACATATTACCTGATATGCCTGAAAGACTCAGTTTCCCTTCAAAAGGAAGAACAGATTTCTTAACGGAAATATTTAATAAATTACCTTTTATAAAAGGAATAGAAAGATCACTGTTTTTAAAATAACCGCAGGCTTTAAAGTCCTTTAATTTATAAGTATCAATATCCATATCAGGAATTTCTATATTTCCTGCTATAAGAGGAGTCTCTAAAGGCCCTCTTGCCGAGACATCAATCTTCAATGTACCCTTGATTTTATATTTACTTAAAGGAGGATAGAGAGAGGAAATAGTTTCAGCTTTTATTTGAGGAGAATTCAAAAATAAATCGATTGTCTTTTCAGAGTCGGCTGAAATAATCCCTCTGCCTGTAATCGGATTTCCGTTCCAGAGAGCATACAGATCACTCACAAGGAGAAACTTATCTGCAAATTCGAAGTTACACCTTCCATGGTCTATATTCTGCCCCCTTACTGTTAAAGAAGCATCAGAGAAAATTCCCCTTGCCATAACATCATTTTCACTGCCGCAGATCTCTATGGAAAAATCGGACATGCCTGAAAAACCTGAAGAAGCCAGTTCAGGAAACATGCCCTGTAAATCGTCAAGTCTAAAATTATTGCCGTCTGCACACAAATTAAAAACCGGTTTTTTGACATTTATTATATGACCCACAAGTTCGACTGAGCCTGAAGATGTATAGCCTGCAAGATTACTTATACTCAGGGTTTTATTGAAATAAGTAAAAGAAGTTTCCAGACCTTGAAAATTTAACCCCATAACATTCAGCCCTTTTGAAGAGGTTATATCAGCACTTACGATAGGATTATCCTTATGACCGAGAATAAAAATTTTAGAGTTTACGGAACCATTTAATTTAAATTTTTCAAGTTCCGGTATAAAGAGTGACATACATTCAGGGTTAATATCTTTTGCTTCCAGACTTATATCCATATCAGGTTCTTTCGGTTTCTCAGGAACGAGGGCAAAACCTTTAATAAATACCTCTCCTCCTCCGAACAAACATGTTACTTCCTGAATGTGAAGCTTTTTCTCCCGGAATGATCCTCTGGCATAAAGATTTTTACAGATTTTTCCTTTTATTCTAATTGATTGAGAAGTTATGGTAGAAAGAAAGATCGCTTTATGAGCCGGTCCTGTTATAAATGTTTTAATAGACACTGTACCTCTGATCTTATATTTTTCAACTTCAGGGAAAAATTTATCAATCACAGGATCTGCCTGAAAATCCGGACAAGAAATTGATAGTTCCACAAAAGGATCTTTTTGAAGAAAAGAAATCTTGCCGGAAATATTTACAAAAGACTTTTCTCTTGTACCCTGAATACCTGACAGGGTGAGGCTATCCCCTTCAAATTTCATATTTCCTTTAATATTATTCACCTGAACCTTTCCTTCAAAACAATCGGCAGAGCCTTCTCTTATATTTCCGTCTCCTTCCATATTCAAAAAAAGGTCACCATTTTTCTTTGGAAATAAGGAAAGAGATAATGTGGTATTTATTTTACCTCCTGTCAAATCCAGGTGTTTTATATGGACAAGTTTTCCCCATTTCGACATATCTATATCTGAAAGCTCTGCTGTGGCAAAAAATCTGGATTTTATATAGTCACCTTCTCCTTTCAGAGATAAACATGACGGGCCTTCACGGCCTGTGATAGAAAAATTAAAAGAAGGATTTGCCCACAGGTCAGCTTTTCCATTAAGGTCAGTCATAGAAAGATTTAAAGGCAGCTCTTTTTTATTGGATAATAATATAAGCTTTCCTTTTATGACTTCTATAGTACCATTAAAAGGTATAACTTGTTTCTTCCCTGCCTTAAAAAGCTCCTGAAAATTCCATTTACCTTCAGAAGAACAGGTCACATTGATTACAGGATTTATTACGGAAACATGGCTTATACATTCCAGAGGCTCACTGTTTTTCAGATAGTTTTTCAGATGATATTCTACTATTACAGTATCTGCTGTTATTACTTTTTCACCTTTCAGAGAAATTAAAGCGATATTTTTCAAGGTAACATGAGACAGATTAAAGGCCACAGTTTCTACAGAAAAAGTTCCGTTAATTTTTTTCTGCACTTCTTTACCTATTACTTTATCCCATGAATAATTTTTTGCACTTATATAGATAAATAGGCATGATAAAAGGATAATAAACAATAATATGGATAGAAATATTTTTTTTCTCTTCATAAAATAAAATCTCTTGTCTGATTATCATGACGCGTGACGCGTGACGCGTGACGCGAGGATTACTTACAGATAGAAAATATTCTAGTTCATAGAACGAATATCCTTTATAGTCAGTGTCATAAACTGTTATAATTTATTTCTCTGTTAATGGGAAAAATCAGTAAAACTCTATCGTACAAACAACTATTTCCAGAGAAATTATAAAAAGGGTTTTTCTGATAAATGACTAAATAATATGTACAGGTTCATAAATAAAACATTCATTATTTAGAAAGGCGGTTATTTTATGGAAAAATTCATAATTAAAACAATTTCTTTATGTCTGATTCTTATCTGCCTTACTCTAAACCTTTCAGCCCAGGAGGTTATAAGAGTTTACATTGATGGGAGAGAAATCTTTTTCGATGTACCACCACTTCAAAAAGATAGCTACGTAATGGTTCCTATGAGAGCCATATTTGACAAACTGGGAGCAACAGTAGACTTTAACAGTAAAACAAAAACCATTACGTCAACCAAAGGCACTACTACAGTACAGCTTACGCTGAACAGTACCGAAGCCTATGTAAATGGCCAGATAAGAAAACTTGATATGCCTGCAATAAGCATAAATGAAAGAACTCTCGTACCTTTAAGATTTGTAGGACAGGCCTTTGGAGCAGAAGTAAAATGGGTTGGGAAAACAAGATCTATATTTATTAACACCCAGGGTATGCAGGGTGGTACCACACAGGGGGCTACTGCTATATATGCAATTATGCACAATTGTACAGGTATTCTGGGAGCAGGCGAGGTATTAACAGTAACCATTATAGGCACTCTTGAAGGAAAAGCAACTTTTGACATACCCGGTATAGTAACGGGAGTTACTATGAATGAAGTAGATAAAGGAAAATATGAAGGCACCTATACGGTAAAATCTACTGACAGAGGGAAAGATATTGTTATAACAGGATATCTTTCAAAGGATAACTCCGCCCCATCTGTAGCACAGGCAGAAAAAAAAATATCTATGGGTCAGGTAGCAGACGATCTAAAAATTACTTCAATATCTCATAATGGTTCTCCCATTTTTCGTCCGGGAGATGTCATGGAAGTAATTATGACAGGAACTGCAGGAGGACAGGCTACATTTGATATAGGAAATATAATCAGAGAACTGAACATGGGTGAAATTCAGCCAGGTACCTATAAGGGAACCTATACAGTAAAAGGATCAGATAATATTTCAAATGGCATAATAACAGGTTATTTAAAAAAAGATAATATGTCTGTAAACATTCAGGATACTGTAGCAGTCAATCTGGGTTCTGTTCAGCCAACTCCTTCGGAAGAGATAAAGATTGTTTCTTTTACTCATAATGGAACGAAACCACTAAAAAAAGGAGATGAACTCAGGGTTACATTAAAAGGTGTCCAGGGGGGCACAGCTTTTTTTGATATTACCAATTTCAAATCAAATATACCTATGACTGAAATACAGCCAGGTATTTATGAAGGAATCTACAGGGTTCTTGCAGGAGACAGTGCAAGGGAAGCTTATCTTCTGGGACATCTTTCAAAGAGCGGGAAAGAGGCTCCTATCTTCCAGACAGGCCCTGTTACACTGGCAGGTATTTCTCCTTCAGTATTGGAAGTATCACCTCTAAACGGTGCAACAGTAGAAAGTGATAGACCGAATATATATGTAACCTTTGATACGCAAAAAGGAAGTCTTGTAAACCCTCAGACAGTAAAATTAACAGTAGACGGAGTGGATGTAACGGGGCAGATTACAAAGGCACCTATGTTTATAGCCTACAATCCGACCAATCCCCTTCCTCTGAAAAGAAATATATGGGTCGTGCTTACCGCACAGGATGAAAATGGCAACAGTGTCCAGTATGGCTGGTCTTTTATCATATCACCTCCTGCAAAAGGTCTTATCTCTTCTGCATCTCATAACGGACAATTACCGCTGAAAACAGGACAGAACCTGCAGGTTACAATGTACGGTGCAAGCGGATGTCTTGGATGGTTTGAAATAACAGGTCTCGTAAATATACCAATGAAAGAAACAGCAGGCGGAACATATTACGGAGAATATCCGGTAACTTCTCAGTCCAGAGCATCAGGAACAAAAATCATCGTTCATCTAAAAAGTCAGACAGTAGAAGACACCTTAGTAGTAGAACCTCCCGTCACATTTGATGTTGAACAGGGGTTTAATGCACCAAATATAGCAGGTATACAGAGCGGTCAGAAGGTAACCTTTCCGGTTGAAATAAAAGGCTATACAAAGCCCTATGCAACAGTTGAGATAACATATGAATATCAAACAAATTTATTCAATGTATTACCTGTAAGAGGGGTGGCAGGAACAAAAAGAATTTCTGCAGATGAAAAGGGATATTTTTATGATAAATACACATCATTCTTCGGCTCAGGAACACAGCATACTATAACTGTTATTGCTATAGACAGTTCAGGCAATAAATCTCCCCAGACTGTTATTAATGTAACGGAACAGTGAGTCGTAAAGAGTGAGTCGTGAAGACAATCTTTTTGCTCACTCTTCACGACTCACGGCTCACGATAAAAATATATGAATAAGATCATCTCTCTTTCTTCAGAAAACGTTACCGGACCCGTTCTTATAGGGGTAAAAGCATCTAACCTCAATAAATTAATTCATTTCGGTTTTAACGTACCATCCGGCTTCTGCATCACTTCAGAGGTTTATTATGAACATATTGAAAACTACGGTATAAATAAGATAGACATAAATTCTTATGAAGAAAGAAGTAATATTCTGAATAAGATAAGAGAAAAAATCATTAATTCACCGTTAAATGAAAAGTTAAGAAAAGAAATAGAGGAACATTTTCACCTTCTTGGAAGCAATTCAGTTGCAGTCCGCTCGTCATGTACGGCAGAAGACCTTGAAAAAAATTCTTTTGCCGGTCAGTATGACACATTTTCTGGCATAACCACAGTTGAAGATTGCATTCTGTCCATAAAAAAATGCTGGGCTTCTCTATGGAACGAAAGAGTTTTCCGGTACAGGGAACAATATAAAATCAATCACAGTGAAGCATCTATGGCAGTTATTGTTCAGATATTAATAGAAGCGGATTTTTCCGGTGTAATCTTTACTGTTGATCCGGTAAAAGGGAAAAAAGACAGAATCGTTATAGAATATTGCCGGGGACAGGGAGAAGTTCTTGTTTCCGGCAGAGTAACACCGGAGAGAATAATAGTAAATAAACATAATCTAAAAATCGTTGAAGAAACGAAAAGAGAATTCTCTGAAGAAATTCTCAAAAAGCTTGTAGAAGATTCATTAAAAATTGAAAATTTTTTTATGAGTCCTCAGGACATAGAATGGGCAATAAAAGATGAAGAAATCTATTTTCTCCAGTCACGTCCTGTCAGTACCATAGAAACAACAGACAATTTCATCTGGACAAATGCAAATACCGGAGAAGTCCTGCCTGATGTTACCACCCCTGTAACATGGTCTGTAGCAAGGGTCTTCATAAAAGAAATTTTCCGTCAGATTCTTACTCTGACAGGCATAGAACTTGGTAATACAGAGATAATAAAACTCATAGGAGGAAGGATTTATTTCAATTTAAATGTAGTTACAGGTATTTTCAAATCTATCCCCGGTCTGAAAGACAGGGAATTCAGTGACGTTCTGGGAGGCATGCAGGGGAAAAAAATAGAAGGTCTTCCTGAAATATTACCTGAAGATATAGTAACATTTAAAATAAACCCCTGGAAGATTCTATTCAGATTACCTGCTCTTCTTCTATGGTTTATAGTTAATCCTCCTTCAAAAGGTTTTTCCTTTATAGATAAACTCAGAAAAGACACTGACCTGTTAATGGAGAAAGATCTTTCCTCTATGACAGATGAAGAACTATTCGGCCATTTCCATAATATAATGGAGAAGTTCCATGAACTTGCGCAACTTGTTTCCTGCGCAGGAAGCGGGATGAGTTATTTTAATATCCTTAACAAAATCTGCCGGCTCTGGCTTTCAGATAGTGACTCTTCGATTTCAAACAGTCTTATGTCCGGTATGGGTAATATGGAATCTGCTCTGAGCGGACTGGATCTATGGAAACTCTCTCTTTCCGGTTCTGAGCATGAAGAAGTAAAAAACATTCTTATGTCAGAACATAATTTTGACGAAACAGAGAGATTACTCAAAAAAATTCCACAGGGAAGAGAATTTTTATCAAAATGGAATAATTTCATGAAAAACCATGGCCATCATACAAGAGGAGAGATAGAACTTTATAATAAAAGATGGGCCGAAGAACCTGACTGTATACTGGATAGAATAAGATTTTTCATAGAGCAAAAAGACAACTGCAATACTATAGATGAATATGAAAAACGGGCTAAAGAAAGAGATTTTTTAGTAGAAAAAATTAGAAAAAAATTTAAAAATCCATTAAAAAAATATATCTTCAATCATGTTCTTCTCCAGGCTTCTTCAGGTCTTATATTCAGAGAGAACATTAAAAGTGAAGCAGTAAAGAGGATTTTTCTGTGCAGGCTCATTCTCCTCGAAGGAGGCCGCAGGTTTCACGGGAAAGGAATCATGGAAAAAGATGATGATATCTTTTTTCTGGAACTCCGGGAAATAGAAGATTTATTTAAAGACATAAATAATAGAGAGGAAATAATAAGGGAAAGAAGATATGACTATGAAAAAAATCTAAAAATCACTCCACCTCCTGTTATAAAAGGAAATTTTAACTGTTTTGTCTCTGAAGATATTAATTGCAGTGATGAAATTCTTACGGGGATTGCAGTAAGTCCCGGCGTTGTAACAGGCCACGCAAGGGTTATACTTAACAGTGACAGAGACGAAAAAATTCTTCCCGGTGAAATTCTTGTTGCTCCTTTTACAGACCCGGGCTGGACTCCTTACTTCATTTCTGCATCTGCAATAGTTATGGACATGGGCGGCATGCTCAGTCATGGCAGTATTGTAGCAAGAGAACTTGCCATACCTGCCGTAGTAAATGTAGGGCCTGCCACAAAGATTATAAAGACAGGTCAGATTATAAGGGTAGACGGGAATAAGGGAACAGTAGAAATAGTCAACCACCCACCGCTAACCGCCAATGTGTGTAGCTTATAAGCTCAGATTAACTTACTTTTGTTAATCTATTTATATATTCGTGGGGATTATCTTAAATGAAAAAAATCTCCAGGTCAATAAAAATATCGTCAAAAATATTTTTGTCTGTGATATAATAATTTTACGATTCAACATTATGAAAAGAGAGATTTTGATTATGCCAGATAAATATCAGGTTATTGTCATAGGTGGCGGTGCTACGGGGACGGGAATACTTCGTGATCTTGCTTTAAGGGGTATTTCCTCTATATTACTGGAACAGAATGATTTTGCTACAGGTACAAGCGGCCGTTTCCACGGCCTCCTCCACAGCGGTGCCAGATATGCGGTAAAAGACCCTCATTCTGCAGAAGAATGTATAAGAGAAAATATGATTTTAAAAGAAATAGCTTCCGATTGTA
>CALARM010000757.1 GCA_937888925.1 uncultured Synergistia bacterium
TGACTTTCCCTTCATCTACCATCATTGCCACAAGGGCTGACGTAAAAGCCTTTGACGTAGAACCTATCTGGAAAAGGGTATTTTCCGTTACAGGATCACTTTTCCCTGTTTCCCTGACTCCGAAGGTTTTTTTGTATATTATTTCATTACCTCTGACAATAGCTATGGCCATTCCTGGAACCTGCCAGTCAGTCATACCTGATTTTGCATAGGTTTCGAAATCGGAAAGAATTACTTTGAGTTTTTCACTGTCCGGGCCTTTTGTATAATCAGAGGCATAGATTGCTGATGAAATGAGGAGAAATACTGTGGAGAGAAGCATTACAAAAAATAATTTGTGTTTCATATGTACCAATCCTTTCTTTCTTATTTTACTATGTATGATATTATAACATGGATTAAATAATTATAAATTGTTTCCTGACATATTTTAAAAAAACTCTTGACGTGTCTATTACTTTATAGTTTATTATCAAGATCAGGCCGGCTGGAAATTAAATTATAAAGGAGATGTATATATGACAATATTTGAAGGCGGTATGAAGGAAATAAAAGATTTGCTGGATTATGCAGGTGTTTCTGAGGATTCGAGATGGAAATTGCATCATCGTCTTGAGAGCACAAAACCGGAAAAACATAAAGCCTTACTGGAACTGCTTGGATTAAAGGAAGATGAAATCAAGCATGTCAGGGAATGGGCTTTAAAAGCTAAATAAATCTATTGAAGGGCTCTATTTTCAGGGACTATTTAATCTAATAGGATTATTTTGAACAGACCCTTATTACCGTAACAGGTAAAATGGTATCCATAAAAAGCTTCTGCCTGGCAGGCTCTGGAGAAGAAAAATTAGTTTTTTATATAGTATTAAAAATCAAATAAGGGTTAATTTATTGTCTGTAAAACAAATGATATAAGGCAAATTATTTTTCTTCGTAAGAGCCTGTCAGGCAGAAGCTGATAAAATGGTTACTAATTTACCTGGAGCGTTAATTAGAGCCCTTCTATTAAAAAAGGATATAAAAAGCAATGTATACAGTTGGAAAATTAGCAAAAAAATTTGGGCTTTCACGAAGCACTCTTTTGTATTATGATTCTATCGGAATTTTTTCTCCGTCATTACGCGGAGCAAGTAATTACCGTTTATATTCAGAAGAAGATTGTAAAAAGCTGGAAAAAATCTGTAAGTATCGTGAGGCAGGAATATCCATTCAAAAAATAAAGGATATTATTTCCTGCGAAACAAATGAAATAAATATATATCTGGAAGAGAGATTTAATGAAATAAATAATGAAATATCTCTTCTTCGCCGGCAGCAGCATTACATCATGACATTTCTGGAGAATAGAGAATTATCTGCAGGCATAGTAGATATATCATCAGTCAGAGAGCTTATGGAGATGGCAGGCATATCTGACGAAACAAAATGGCGTTTTCATCATGAATTTGAGACGCAATATCCGGAACGTCATCAGGCTTTTCTGGAACTGCTGGGACTGGACAGACATACTGTAGAAGAAATAAGAACCTGGGCACGGATGACTGAACCGGGAACAGACATGAGGCAGGTATGACACTAAATCATTTATAATTAGTTTCATATTTTTCCATAATTTTCTTTTAAAAACAGGAACTTTTTGCCTGAGTCCCGAACGTTGTAGGTATGAATAGTTCTACCGTTCTACTTTTGTCATCAGAACTTCAGGAAATGTCAGTGTCTGAACTTCAGGACATAGCAGCCGGTACATCTAATATTACTTTTATGTGTTCTTTTGGTCAACAATGTACCAAATTTGTTGGATGTACACCTTAAGCTTTTACAGGTTTTCTGTGTGTAAAGAGAGAGAAGGACTTTTTTCTTCTCTCTCTTCAAGGTTTCTTCATAATCTCCATATAGACTGTACTTACTTTGATGCCAAAATTTCTAATAAAATATCCCGTTTTATGTTTCCAATCAAAAATACAAAATAATATCTTTCTGTATAATATTATTATGTTTGTATCAAAAAATATCAAAAAATATGCCTTTTTGATATAAAACAAGTAATTTCAAGTAGTTAAATTAGTTTCTATATATATATTGAAAAATATTTTATAATAAATTTTAAAAATAAAAAAGGAATTTATATATCAATAGCGTAATATAAGCAAAATAAAATCAAAATAGAGAGGACAGGACATGGATGTCAGAAATAATAATAGTTGACGATATGGCGAGCACTCGCTATATGATAAGCTCTGTATTAAAAGAAGAAGGTCATAATGTAATAGAAGCAGTTGACGGAAAAGATGCACTGGAAAAGGTTAATCCTTCTGTTAAAATGGTTATAACAGACCTTCACATGCCTCATATAAACGGCCTTGAGCTGGTAAAAAGGATAAGAGTCAATCCTGATTATAAGACTATCCCTGTTATTATGGTATCATCGGAAACCGATGAATTGAAAAAAACAGAGGGGAGAAATTCGGGTGTTACAGAATGGATTGACAAGCCTTTTACTGCCGGGAAGATCAGGGAAGTGGTGAAGAGGTTTTTATATCAGGATAGTCAGGTAATTATCTAAAGCTTAATTTACGTCAGACTTCTACTACAACTTTTTCAATGTCTGAGTCAGTCTGTTTCCTACCTGCTTCCTTCATCTCTTTCTCTGTAAACTCAAAACCTGTTTCCTTTAAAAAGGCCATATTCGTATCTTTATCGAGGTAAGTATAAAATAAAGATATGAAGATGTTATGAAGAATATGAGAATGTTAGGTGAAGAAAAAAATGATTACTGTTCAGTTGTTTGCACCTTTATCTTTGGCAAATTCCTGTCCAGTATTATTACCTGGCCTGTCATCAGGTCTCCGTAATAATAATTGTCAATGTTTTTTTATAAATCATTGACGGTTTCTTTCATATATATTATTATGTTATTTGATAAAAATATTGAATAAAGGAGTGAAAATAATGTTTAAAAAAATAATTGTTATCTCAATAATTTTAATAACCTTGCTTACTCTATTCTCATGCATGTCCGATACGACAGGAAATAAGGAAACCGGCGATAAGGAAACATCTATACAGAAAGACACCGTTACACCTATAAATAATGATAAAGTTGTTGTAGATAATCAGGAAGGAAATCAGGTCAATGTGAATACAAAAGACGGTAATTCTGTGGATAGTAAAAGTACTCCCGGTTACGATGTAAATGTAGATATTAATGGTTCTGAAGTCCAGGTGAATACAAAAGACGGTAATTCTGTGGATAGTAAAAGTACTCCCGGTTACGATGTAAATGTAGATATTAATGGTTCTGAAGTCCAGGTGAATACAAAAGACGGTAATTCTGTGGATAGTAAAAGTACTCCCGGTTACAATGTAAATGTAGACCTTAATGGTTCCGGAGTCCAGGTGAATACAAAAGACGGTAATTCTACGGATAGTAAAAGTACTCCCGGTTACAATGTAAATGTAGACCTTAATGGTTCCGGA
>CALARM010000758.1 GCA_937888925.1 uncultured Synergistia bacterium
CAGGGATTCAACCCGGTTCTGTTACAGGCTGGAGTAATGCTCCACCTGTAGCATTTATATTACCGTTCATAGGATTTTTCCTGGCCCCTATTTATCCTACTCTCTGTTCCACTGTTTTAAGTAAGTTACCCAGAAAGAATCAAAGTGCCATGTCAGGGCTCATAGTGATTTTCTCGGCCATCGGAGGAACTATTGGCTCTATAACGACAGGTACATTGTTTGATATTATTGGAGGAGCAAAGGTATTTTACTGCTCTCTCGTACCTATGATTATTTTATTGATAATTATTTTTCCATATAAAAAAATTCAGGATAAATTCGACTAGGATTTTCTGGATTTATGGGATTATCAGGATGATAAATACGATTATTCTATTCCCGGTAATCTTTAAAAGCTGATAGCTGACTGCTGATAGATAATAATAATTTATTTTATAGTAAAGGAAACAAAAAATGAACAAATATATTCAAACAGAGGGAGAATTATTTGAACTTGTTCAGTTAAGCCGTATATTTCCCGATTCTAAAACATTTGTAGATTCATATCCATCTAAAAAACCTGAAGAAATATTAAAGAAATTTCATAAGGAAAAGGATAAGGCTGATTTCAACCTGAAAGAATTTATAGAAAAATATTTCATTTTTCCTGAGAGCCAGGAGAAAAAAATCAAGCCAGAATCCTCCATGAAAAAACATATAGAAGCTCTATGGGATATTCTGTCGAGGGAGGCAGATAACGATATACCGTACAGTACACTTATAGCTCTGCCATTTCCTTATATAGTACCTGGAGGCAGGTTCAGGGAAATTTACTACTGGGACAGTTATTTTACCTCAGAAGGTCTTTCTGTAGCCGGAAAACTTGATAAAGTAGAACATATGATTAAAAATTTTGCATATCTCATAGATAAATACGGTCATATACCGAATGGAAACAGAATATATTACCCTGGCAGATCTCAACCTCCTTTTTTCTGTTCCATGATTGAAATACTGGTTCGTTATAAAGGGATAGAGGCAATACTCCCCTATCTGGACACCCTTGAAAAAGAATATCTTTTCTGGATGAAGAAAAGAACTGTTCTTCTTGAAGAGGTCAGTAAATTAAACTGCTATATGGATGATAATAATGGGCCGAGAGAAGAATCTTACAGAGAAGACATAGAGATTTATAATTGTGCCGGTGATGAACACAGAGAACATCTTTATAAAAATATAAGAGCTGCCTGTGAATCAGGATGGGATTTTTCTTCAAGATGGCTCCGGGATTACCGTAATTTATCTACTATAAGGACAACAGAGATTTTACCTGTAGACTTAAATTCAATACTTTACAATATGGAAATTAAATTATCGGAATGGTTTTCTTTTGAAGGTAACAAGATTAAATCAAGAGAATACGCAGAACATGCCGAAAGAAGGTTAAAATCAGTCAATAAATATTTCTGGAACAGGGAAAAAGGATTTTTCTTTGATTATTCTTATAAAGATCATAGTCAGACAGAAGTATGGTCCCTTGCAGGACTGTATCCTCTGTTCTTTAAAATTGCCACAGAAGAACAGGCAGAAAAAGTATCGAAACATGTTTCAGAGAAATTCCTCTATAAAGGAGGGCTTGTAACGACATTGAATGAAACAGGACAGCAATGGGATAAACCGAACGGATGGGCACCTCTTCAATGGATTGCCGTAAAAGGTCTGGAATTCTACGGATACAATGTTCTGGCAAAAGAAATAGCAAAAAGATTTGTAAATCTATCATACAGGGTTTTTGAAAAAACAGGTAAAATGATGGAAAAATATAATGTATGTGACATGGCCCTGGAAGCAGGAGGAGGAGAATATCCCCTTCAGGATGGCTTCGGATGGACAAACGGAATAGTCTCAGCAATGGAAATAATGATTAATAGTAAAGGGTGACCGGTGATTTATAATACCGACAACCGATAACTGGTAACCGGTCACTGATCACTGGTCACTGGTCACTGCTCACTGCTCAATAGGGGTCTATGCCTCTCGTAACCGGTATTCTCGTAGGTGTAGGTACAGGTATTTCGTAGCCAATAGTATAAATGCCGAAATGTTTAATTCTGGCAAATTTATAAGCCTCTGAATTTTCTTCACTGGATTTTAATTCCACCGGTGACCATTCCTTTTTGTTCCAGTAATACCCATTAACAGTACTACAGGATGGGCATGGAAATTTTACAGTAATTTCTTTTAAAAATTTCAAATCTTCCGGAGAAAATTGATATACTTCTCCAGAAAAACGTATATTCTCAGGAGCATTAGCAGGAGGTAAAATTACCCTTATGGATATATTTAAAGTTTCAGTAAGAGCATCAGGAGGAATAATAAGCTGTAACCCTGTATAACTGTAATCCACAGTACCACCGTCAATGCCTATTCTATCAGTTAACAGAGGAGGATCAGGTCTGGCTCCGCCGGGAGGAGCAGGTGTGAGTGCAGATCCAAAAGAAGGGGATAAAACAAAAGCACCTGCAAGTAGAGCAGCAGAAGATGCCGCACCTTTAAGAAAATCTCTCCTGGAAGTAATCTGGGATATGAACTTTTCAATCATGCTGCTCAGAGTGGATGAAGGAATGGATATGAGCATATTTTTATCAATCTGATTTAAAGAATCTTCATGTTCAAGAACGACTGCTCTATCATTCAAGAATTTTTCTCTGAACTGTTCATCCGAGGCAGCTTTCATAAGAATCTTTTCTACAGTATTATTAATACCGGGAAGAATAGATTTTGTATTATCCGGTTGTCCTCCTACAATAGTAGTCTTACTGAAAAGTTTATCCATTTCTATAAACACCCCTTTTATGTTAATAAGGAGTGAATAGTGAGCAGTGAATAATGAGTAATATCCCATTCTTTTCACTTTTCACTTTTCACTATAAATATTATAATATAATTTATATAACAGATCAAAGAAAATTTCTAATTTCCGCACCAGGTAAATTAGTAACCATTTTATCAGCTTCTGCCTGACAGGCTCTTACGAAGAAAAATAATTTGCCTTATATCATTTGTTTTACAGACAATAAATTAACCCTTATTTAATTTTTAATATTATAGAAAAAACTAATTTTTCTTCTCCAGAGCCTGCCAGGCAGAAGCTTTTTACGGATACCCTTTTACCTGTTACGGTACTAAGGATTGCAAGAAAAACAACTCCGGCAAATTGTTAGAACGATCAATATCCTCGCGTCACGCATTACGCATTACGCGTCACGATATAAACTTTAACTATGATGTAGTTATTTCCTGACTGTTCCTAAGTCTTTCAAAATTCCCTTCACTCTTCACCCTTCAGCAATATATATATTCACAACACCGGGAGCAAGAGTCATATAGCGAACCTTATTAAAACCTGTATTGCCAATCAATTCACACAGTTCGCCAGGTGGCATAAAGGCCTGTATGGAAGAAGACAGATATTTATAAGCTTTATAATTACCTGAA
>CALARM010000759.1 GCA_937888925.1 uncultured Synergistia bacterium
CCTGTCAGGCAGAAGCTGATAAAATGGTTACGAACTTATTTGGAGCGGTAATTAGGACTGACCGAAAAATAATTCCCGCAAAATAGTGTATAATAAGGAATGAAAATTAATTTTTATTCCTCAGAAATGTAAGATATTTTGTGTAAACTTCTATTGAAGCTTTATCAGGAACATTCTATTTTCTTTCTTCAAGCATTCTGATTATTTGATTTAACTTATCTTCTATTCTATTAAATCTTTCATTTATTTCAGATTTAGTAGTATTAAATTGTCCATCAACTTTGTTAAACTGTCCGTCAACCTTATTAAACTGGCTATCAATCTTATTTAATTGTTTATCGACTTCTACCTTAAATTCATCAAGTTTCTGTACTATTTTGCTTACTTCAAATTCCATATTAGAAAACCTCCTAAAAATTTTTTATATATAAATTCCCATCATAATATTAATATAATTCCAATTATTGGTCTGATCATTAATAGTTACTAAAATCTCTTCCCCCCTTTACTCTTCACCCTTAACTATTCACTAATAATATATTATATTTATATTTCCTTCCTCTCCTGCAAATACTACCTCAACTATATAAGTTTCTATTTCTTCCAGACTATTAAAACTCCGTGATAATTGTTCAAATTTATAGCCTGAAACATCCCTGTATATATCAAAATATTCATAATCATACATAGAACTTAATTCTACAGTAGCAACAATTTGCTTTTTTTCTGCAAGCATTTCGTCTGAGCACCATATAAATATCTCCCTGTGGGGTGCCGTTATATCAGTATTAAGAAAAACTCTTCCTTCACCTTCATATTTTCTGCAGACACTATGAGGTATAAAATTTTTTCTCATACTTTTATCTTCAGAAAAACGGTTAATCTTTTGTTTTATACCTTCTTTTCCAACAGGTTCTTCTCCTGATTCGATAAGTAAGAGAGGGGGGGCAGATGATTTTTCGGGAACAAATTTTTCAGAACACCTGTCAAGCTCTTCTCTCATAGCTCTGACATTTTCATACCGGTTTTCCGGGTATCTTTCTACTGCCCGGGCAACAATCCGCTCTATATCTTCAGATATATTCTTATTAATATTTCTCAGACGTTCGAAATAAAAAAAATTCACAGGCACTATTCCTGTGAGTAAACAGTGCATTGTTGCTCCGAGAGAATAAATATCTGTCCTTGGTTCAGGTTTACCGGCAAATAATTCTTCCGGGGCATACTGGGGTGTGCCTATAGCCGTCATTGTAAGGCCGGGAGTTATAACTCTCGCGAGACCCATATCTATAATTATTATTTTTTTATCAGAATCTCTGAGCATTACATTTTCAGGCTTTAAATCACGATATATTACAGGAGGAGATTGATTATGGAGATAATCCAGGGCATCTAATATCTGCTTTGCCCATTCGATTACAATTGTTTCAGGAATTCCCTTTCCCCGGTAATCTTCTGTCATTACCATATACAGATCCTTACCTTCAATATAATCCATAACAAGATAATAACGATTATGTTCAATAAAAGCATCTTTTGAAATAGCCAGATTGGAGTGAGACAGTTTATGAAAAATTTCTTTTTCTCTTTTAAATCTAATATCCAGATATTCCTGTTCTTCAGGGGTATCACAGGAACTGCAGAACATTTCTTTCACTGCACAGATGGTATTGTTTGTTCTGTCCAGTGATTCATATACAGAACCAAAACCACCTGTTTTAAGCAATCTTTTAATTTCATATCGATTATTTAAAATTACACCGGCTACCAATGAACCGTCTTTGTCAGTTGCAATAAGCTTTTCTCCGCAACCCTGACAGAATTTTGCCTGATTCATATTTTTATAATTACATTTATTACAGAAGATAAACATTAAAAAAATCTCCTATTTTTACATGAGAATCATAACGCGTAACGGGAGGAAAAGATTCTCATAATTCGTTTTAACCTGCCCGGTCATGGCCATTAGTAATGCATTCAATAACTGTTGCAAGATTAGTAAAGCATGATGCGTCTTATTTCTGCACATCACGCTTTACGCATTACGCTTTACGAAGTTGAGGCAGTTAATTAATTTTCATTCCTGACCTTTATATTCCTCAGGCATTCTAAATCTCTCAGGATGCCCCAGTCTTGTCAGTTCTTCTTTCCATTCCTGCAGATACCCTCTATGGTCTGTAAATCTTCTTCCCCAGTCACCGATACAGCATTCGCCCGGCAGAAAGATTT
>CALARM010000760.1 GCA_937888925.1 uncultured Synergistia bacterium
ACTTATAAGTAGATACTCCTATTTATAGGTTTTTATAGATTTAATTCGACGGGTAATCAGAGGGCAGGAGTTATGGAAAAAACCGTAATCTCCGGCCTGCAGAGAAACCTCACAGGAGGCACGTTTCCTCCTTCCGTTCCAAGCCCTCTGTTTACATAAACGAACGTACGGTCCACTTTATATAAACCCATATCATATTTCTTTCCGTGTACCGACAGGGTTATAAGAGAACCATAAAAAGGAATTCTTACCTGTCCCCCGTGGGTATGGCCGCAGAGATATAAATCTACTTTTTCCGAAGAAACATCCTCTATTAAATCAGGTGTATGATAGAGAAAAATATTTAAAGAAGAAGATGGAATTTTATCGATAAGGTCAGAGGCTTTATCTTCAAAACCATAGTCAACACCTGAAATATAAAAACTTTCTCCGTCTTTCGATAATTTCAGAGATTCATTACTCAGGACTCTGAATCCCGTATCTTTAAAAATATCTATGTCGGAAAAGTACCAGGATTCAATATTTCCGCGGACGGCAAATTTACCTGTTTTTGCATTCAGGGATTTAAGACTTTCTCTGAAACGAGGAAGGCCGGCACGTTCATTTATGGCATCACCCGTAAAAACTATAATATCAGGTCCCATCTGGTTTATAACAGAAGAAAGTTTATGTTCGTTTCCTTCATATTCCCTGCAGTGAAGATCAGAAATATGTATCACTTTCAGTGAAAGTTTTTTCAATTTTTTTGTTTTTATGTTTATTTTTGTTACTTCAATTAAATGAGGCTCTATGAAATAACCGTAAAGAAAACATACAATTCCTGCTACAGAAAGAATATGGATAAAAATAGAAAATTTAGAGAAAAAACTCTTTCTGCCATTGCGGAAAAATAATCTTATTAAAAGAAATATTTCCGCCCCGTAAAGCAGTAAAATGAAAAATAAAAATATTTTTACCCGTAAGATTTCTTTTTCAATCATTTATAAACATCACCTGTTAATCAAAATGACATAAAAGTATTATTTATTCAGTAATAAATCTTTTAACAGGATTTGTTCTTTTACTGACGAATATGTCCTTCTTTTAAAAGAGAAGAAAATCTTTATATTTATAATTTTCTAGCATAATCTTTACTACAAATATTTTATTGAGAATGTTATTTATACTTTTGCAGATTTCTTGAAAACAGTTGTTAGCAGTTAACTGCTGAAAGCTAATAGCCTGCCATAAAAGCTGATGAAGACTTACAAAATATTAAAGAAAGGAATTATTTATTATGACAGAAACTTACAGAAACATGTGGAGTGAACTCGGATTAAATCTGGAAGCCCATGACGGACTTCTGGGAGTTCTTTCAGATGCATACAAAAATATCTATCTATCACAGAAAAACCGTCCTGAAGGCATGAAATATTTTGATTTTGTAATTTCAGAGGTTCACGGTCTTCGTATAAAAGAAATATATCAGGCAAAAAAAGAAGGAAAAAAAGTAATAGGAACCTTCTGTGTTTATGTTCCAGAAGAACTTATCATTGCCTCAAACGGGGTGTCAATAGGTCTCTGTGCAGGAGCAGAAGTGGGAAGTACTGAAGCGGAGAAATATATTCCCAGAAATACCTGTGCTTTAATTAAAGCATTTATGGGCTTTAAACTTGCAGGACTCTGTCCCTATGTAGAACTTGCAGACATTATTGTAGGAGAAACTACATGTGATGGTAAAAAGAAAGCCTATGAAATATTCAATGATATAACAAAAAAAGTCTATGTCATGGAAATCCCAAATATGAAAGAAGAAGAAGGAAAAAGACTCTGGAACAGTGAAGTAAAGAAATTTGCAGGGAAACTGGAAGAATTAACAGGAGAAAAACTTACTGTAGAAAAACTTAAAGAAGCAGTAAAGATTGTAAATGAAAAGAGAAAAGCTCTTCAGAGACTTTCTGATTTACGTTCTTATTCCCCGTCTCCTGTTTCAGGACTTGATGCCCTTCTCATAAATCAGGTTTCTTTCTACGATGATCCCCTTCGTTTTACACAAAAAGTACATGAACTCTGCAATGAACTGGAAGAGAGAGTGAAATCAGGTATGGGAGTAACAGAAAAGATGAGTAAAAGAATTCTCCTTTCAGGATCTCCTATGGCTATACCTAACTGGAAAATACATTCCATAATAGAAAGTCTGGGAGCTATTGTAGCAGGTGAAGAAGCATGTGTGGGAGAAAGGAATTTTCG